>JBBSDR010000633.1:0-5080 GCA_038240465.1 Gemmatales bacterium | reverse complement strand
TACCAGAGGGCCGATTTCCTTCTCCCTCTTCGCCGCCACTCTCTGGTTGCCAAACAGCGCTCCGCCCGGACAAGCCGGGCGGCGGCGAGAGTGATTCACTTTCTTGCCGGGGTAATAACGGGCGGTAGACATCCAGCAGGCTACGGATGGAAAATGGCCCGAAATGGCCGGTTGTCCCGTTCACGGCCAATTTGCGAAAGTCGCAACTATGGATAACGCAAATACTTCGGACGTGATGAAAATCAACTTTGGCATGTTCATCATGCCGTATCACGACCCGGCCAAACCGCTGGGGCAGTGCTACGACGAGGACCTGGAACTGATTGTCCGCGCCGAGGAACTTGGCTTCAGCGAGTTCTGGATCGGCGAGCATCACACGATGAAGTACGAGAACATCGTGATGCCCGAGATCTTCATCGCCCGCGCCCTCGGAGAGACGCGCCGCATTCGCCTCGGTCCTGCTCCCGTCTGCCTCAACCAGCACCATCCGGCCCATGTCGCCGGCCGGCTGGCGTTCCTCGATCACCTGTCGAAAGGACGCCTCAATCTCTGCTTTGGGGCCGGCAGCGTGGGGACCGACCAGGAGTTGTTCGGCGCCGACCCGAAGAACGCCGCCGCCATGGTCGATGAAGCCACCGACATGATCCTGCGGCTGTGGGCGTCGGAGCCGCCCTACGAGATCGAGGGGAAGTTCTGGTCGATTCGCCTGAAGAAGTGTGTGGACGAGGAGACAGGCCTCGGCTACATCCACAAGCCGCTACAGCAGCCGCACCCACCCATCGCCATGCCGGGTACCAGCCGCAATTCGCCGACCATGCGCACGGCCGGCCGGCGCGGTTTCCAGCCCTTCGGCCACTGCCTGATCGCCGGCAACATCCTGGCAGACCTGTGGCAGACCTACGAGGCAGCAGCGCTGGAGGCGGGCCGGCAGCCGCGGCGGTCCGACTTCAAGGTTGCCCGCTCGATCTTCCTCGCCGATACTACGGCGGAGGCTCGGCGCATTGCCCGGACGAACTCACTGGGAAAGAACTTCGAGTACATCGGCCGGCTCTTCGACAAGGGTGGAGGCCGTCGGGTCTACAAGCGCGACCCGGCCATGAGCGACGCCGACTGCAACCTCGACTATTTGATGGGCGAGCAGATCATCGCCGGCAGCCCCGACGAGGTGCTGCGCCGGCTCCTTCTGCTGATCGAGGAGATCGGCACGTTCGGCACATTGATCCTGATGAGCTACGACTGGGACGACAAGCAAAGTTGGCTGCACAGCATGGAGTTGTTCGTCCACGAAGTGATGCCCCGACTCAACAAGGCAGTCTGCTCCAGGGGCTGACACATGATTCGACCCTCAGACTCGGCTGCACCTACACGAGTACGCTACCTGGTACTGGCGGCCGCGTGCAGCCTGGCGGTACTCACTTACATTCAGCGCCAGGGCTTTGTCGCCAGCCTCCCGTACATCAAGAAAGACCTGGAGCTGAACGACGAACAACTGGGTTACCTGGGCGCCTTGTGGCTGGTGGCCTACGGTGCCTTTCAGATGCCCGCCGGGATGCTCGGCGATCGCTTCGGGGCGCGCCACCTTCTCACTGGGCTGGTCCTCGGCTGGTCGCTGACGCTCGCGGTGACGGGCTTCGTTGCCTTGCTGTCTCCCGGAGGCTGGCTGCCGTTCGCTTGCCTCGTCGCTTTGCAGTTCCTCTCCGGCACCTTCCAGGCAGGCGGTTTCCCTGTCCTGGCGCGCGTGATTGCGGACTGGATGCCGGCGCGGCAGCGCGGCTTCGCCCAGGGGACAGTCTGGACGTTCAGCCGTCTGGGAGGCGCTCTGGCCCCTCAGTTGATGGTGTGGCTGATCCTGGTGGTCTTTGGCGGCTGGGCGATTCCCTTATGGCTCCTCGCCGGCCCGGGTCTGCTGTGGTGTGCTTTCTTCTGGCCCTGGTTCCGCAATCGGCCGGGGGAGATGCCGCACGTCAACGCCGCCGAGCGCGACTTCATCGCGTCCGGCCAGTCCTCGCCGCCGGCACCGGTCGATCCACTCCCCTGGTCGCGTTTCTTGCGATCGCGCAACGTGTGGGCGCTGTGTCTGATGTACGGCTTCGTCGGCTTCGCCGGGAATTTCATCACGCGATGGTTGCCGGTCTACCTGCGCGACCACCGGCACCTGGACGACACGACAGCGGCCCAACTCGCCGGGTATCCGCTGGCCTGCGGTATCGTCTCCTGCTTGCTGGGAGGCACCCTGTCGGACTGGCTCATCCGCCGTCTCGGCAGCCGCACATGGGGGCGCCGGCTGGTTGGCGGCACGGCCCTGGCGCTGGCAGGGATGACGACGCTGCTGCCGATCTGGGCGGATCAAGTCTGGCTGCTGGCGCTGGCCTTCAGCGCCTGGTTCTTCTTCAACGATGCGACGATGGGGCCGGCGTGGGCCTCCTGTGCCGACGTCGGCGAGCGTTACGCCGGCACGCTGAGCGGGGCCATGAACATGACGGGCGCGTTCTTCGGGGCGGCCGGCGCGGTGTTTGCCGGCTATTGCTTACGTCGCCATCAGGACGAGCTTCTGTTCATCGTCTTCGCGTGCAGTTACGCGCTGGCGGCGCTCTGCTGGCTGGCGGTGGATGTGACCAAACCGCTCGTGCCAAGGGCCACCTACGATTCGTGATGGAATCGTACATGGCCCGCTCCTGGCTGGCTGTTGGTCAAGCATCTGCCGGGAGGAGTACCAACTGCTCCTCGAGCACCTCAATGTAGGCCCGAGACGGCTTCCGGCGGACAATGACACGATAAACCTGCTTGCCGCCAGGACCCAGTGGCCCTCGAAGCTCGACGATCTTTGCGCGTTTGTAGTTGGAGCGAAGGATCTTCACCATGTCCCCCACTTTGAACATTGGGGCAGCGTTCTTCACGGCCATCGTCAGGTTCTCTTCAGCAGAGGATTACCACGGGGCGCGGCGGAGTATCTTGCGCATTTCATTGTACATGATACCGTCAAGAGAAGTCGCCAGTCCGCTGCAAGGATTCCGCCAGGCTTGCAGTAATGGAAGGGCCAAAGATTGCGCCAATGCAGCAAGGATGCAGACGGCATGAATCGCCCTCAGTCACTGTCCTGTCCGCTCAATACAGCGCAATCGCCCGCCCTGGCCCACCGTGACAGCCACGGATCTTCCCCGCCGCGAACAGGAAGTACGCTCCCTCCGGCAAGTTGCCGACGTTCGTCAGATACTCCACGCCGACCATCCCCTTGCCGCCCAGCGTCCAGTACGTCCACAGCGCCCGCTTCGGCTCCGATCCGCCCAGTGTCGGCCCATCCGTCGCCACACAGCGGATGCCCTGGGCCGCCAGGTAGAGAACGGCTTCCGGCCCGAGCGCCGGCCAGCCCTCGCGCTTGCCCTGCAGCGGCTCGGCCATGCAGGCGTCGCCCTCCGGAAATGGTTTGACGTATCGATCGCTCCAGCCGCTGCGGAAGACGACGATGTCGCCTGCCTTCAACTCGCCATGCTGTTTCTCATAACGCTGAATGATCGCCGTTGTAATCTCCGGCGAGGCGGGCCAAACCTTCTTCTCCGTTGTGCCGAGCAGCGGCCGAACGTCGATGACCCGTGCCCGGCCACAGGTCTGCGCCAGCGGCACTTTTTCCGCCGTGACGTTGCTGGTGCCGCGCGGCCCGTACTTCTTCTCGTACTCCGCCAGCCAGCCGCGCACGTCCGGATCGTACTCCGCATTGTCGAAGCCCTTCAGCGGCAAGGCGTAGGCCGGCGGGACAAGGTGAGTGCCGGTATGGCTGTCGAGGATGTGCGTGTCGTGAGAATGACCGAGGCGCGGCGTGAACGCGAACAGCACCTTCATGTAAGGCTGACGGTTTTCACCAGCGTTCGCGCCCGGCCACCAGACCGGCAGGTCCGGCGCCAGCGTCACCGACAGATCGACGACATTCTTCTTGCGCGCCGAGTCGATCAGCAACTTGGCGTGCGGGCCGACAACGGCAAAGGCGCGGGCCTCGGTGTAAGCGCCGCCGGCGTGCTTGGGGCCGAGGCAGCAGTAGAACGCTCCGGTCGCCGGCAACTGGCCAAGACCGGTCGCGCTCTCGGTCCAGATCATGCCGTGCTTGAGTCCGGCGATGTGCGTCGGCTCCGCCAGGTCCGGCAATGGTCCCATACTCGTGCTGTCGATGCCCACTGTCATCACCTTGCGCCCGCCCAGGTACTCCATGCAGTCGGGATCGGGTCCAGGCCAGGCCGGCGCCTTACCGCTGACAGGATCGGCCACGAAGCGGCGACCGGCCGGGAAGGGCTTGTAATAGCGATCACTGTAACCGCTGTGGAACAAGACGACGTCGCCGGGGCCGAGCGGGCGATGCTTCTTTTCCCAGGCGATGACATGCTCCTTCTTGATGAGCGGACTGCGCCCCTTGGGAGCAGCGTCGAGCAGTTCCCGGCAGTCGATGACGCACGCTTCGCCGCCGAACTGCCAGGCGGGAATCTTGTCGCTGAACGCCTTGCCGAAAGGCCCGGCGTTGGGCAGACCCGAATCGGGCAGCGGGATCGAGTGCGGGGGGAAGTCGAGTTGCGTGCCGGTGTTGCCGTCAATCGTCAGGATGTCGCTGTTGTAGACGTCCAGCAGTCCGGGCTTGCGGTAATGGTTGATCTGGAACAGCGGCCAGTTTACCGCGGGCCAGGTACACGGCAGTTCGGGCGAAACGAGCAAAGAGAGGTCGAGGACCCGGGAAGTGTCCTTCTCCGGTTCGGCGGCTGTGAGCGGCGCGACGAGGATGAGGAGGAACAGACTGAGCCATGCGGACAAAGAAGTGACGGCAAACACGTTCGGCTTCCCGCGGTGCAACGACTCGGAGCGGTCGCCTGGCCGCCGTCGCCAACTCTGCACCGAAAGTGAGGACGAGCGAGACCGGGTGGTCAGAGCATCGCGCTTCCCGCAGCCACGAGCAAGCGAAAACTTCGCAACTTTGAGGCGAGCGGGGAGCGTCAGCGACCGGAGTCTTGGGGAGCCGGGAGCGGGTGCGACCGGGGTGCTGGGCGACAACCGGGGGCGGGCGCGCCCCGCGCGCCCCTTTTTTTAAACCCCCCCACACACC
>JBBSDR010000632.1:0-5083 GCA_038240465.1 Gemmatales bacterium | reverse complement strand
TGCAGATCGAAGCGCAGCCGCAGGGCGACGCCGCGATAGATGACGGTATTGAGCTGGCTGCCGGCGTCCTTGAGCTTCAGGTACAGGTGTCCCGAAGACGGCCGCGCCAGGTTCGACACCTCGCCGGTGACGCAGACGCCGTCGGGATAGCGCTCGGCGAGGGCGTTCTTGACGTCGCCGGTCAACTCGCTGATCGTCAACGGCTTGACGCCGTTGGGTGGGAACAGAGCGCTCATGCCCGCGATCCCCGCTGGAAGATGGAGGTTTCGCAAGGATACCGCGATCTGGCGAAATGAGGCAATAGATCTTGGCTGCGGATGCTTTCCATGCCGGCCTCCTTGCCGCATCTTGTCTTGCTGTGCAGAGAGCTTTACCACACAGAGTATCGGTCGAACAAGCCCAATTCTTGATGGGACGCCCGGCCCCGGCGACTGGTGTAACGCGAGGGGGGCGCTTTTTGGAAACTCAACGGACGACAAACGATCGTCCAGAGGCGCGGCCGTGTGCATGGATTTATGTTCAGAATCCATCGTTTCTCACGCTGTTCTCGGATCTTTATGAGAGAGGATGAAAAATCTTGTTATTTTCTTTGCAGATCAATCGTCGCTCGCTGTCTGTAAGAGAGTCGGGAGAGTCGTTGGTGGTTTTCTTACGGGATGCACCATGTCTCAGGATTCAACCGGAACCCCCTCATGGGAAGCTGTCGCGGCTGAACTGCGAGCTTATCGCGAGCAGCAGAAGCAGACCTGGGGCGATTTAGATAGCGCCCTGATCGGCCGTTACCTGGCCGACGAGGTCACCGACACGGAACGGTCGCTGGTCGAAACCTCTCTGCAAGACCATCCCGAACTGCGCATCCTCACCGAAATTGTCGGCGACGTTCTGGCCGATTGCACACCCGCCGCCCCGGTCGAGACGGAAGCAGTCCCGCCCCGAATTCTCTCCTTCACCAGTGCCAAACCCGCGCGCAAGAATCGCTTTCAGCGTTACCAGCGCCAGTTCGCCCTTGCTGCGGCAGCCTGTCTCCTGTTCGGTCTTGGCGTCCTCTTCGATCGACAATCCACCGACCCCTCTCGGGCGGGAACTTCTGTTGCGGACGGCTCTCTCGAAGCCAATCGCAAAGGACAGTTCCGCATCGCGCGCAAGGAGTTCAAGCCTGTTGGCCAGGAGGTCGGCGATCCCTTATCGCGTCCGGAGCAGGACGTTGTGGCCCTGGCGAATGACTTCGTCGATAAGAACGAGTTCGAGAAGGCCGCTCAGGTCCTGTTTTTCGTTCCGCCGCGCCAGCCAACCCCGGACATCCCGGCTCCCCCCGCCCCCCACACGCGGCAACTCAACCAGGCTGTCGTGAACCTGGCCGAACGGGTTCTGGAGACCATGTCGGCGAGTGACGATCAGGACAAGAAGAAAGACAGCGGGGGGTTCAACCCTGCCGGGACCGCGGGCGGGAGTGGCATCAAGTTCGTGTCTGCCCCCGATGCAAAATCGAGCGAAACGCGCGGCTGGATCCTCTCCAACTCGCTGCCTTACCTTGTCGATGGCGTCAAGCAGCAGACGGACCGCGGCTTGCAGCGGCGCAGCGCCACTGCCCTCGGGCGCATGGGGTCGTATGCCGCGCCGGTCGTCTCTCAGTTGGGAGAAACGCTCCGCAACTCGGACTGTCCCGTCCAGCAAACCGTTCTGACGGAGGTCTTCCGGAACCTCGGTCCCGAGGCTCGCCCTGCTGCCAAGGATATCGAGTATGTCGCCGGCAAGTGCTGCAAGGAAGTGCAACCGCACGCCCGGGAAGCCCTGGCGGCCGTGCGCATGCCCGACTGGATCGGCGTCCGCGACAACGCCCACGTCCTCGACGAGAAGGTCAAGCAGCGGGTCAATCAGCGCATTCGCGAACTGTCTCGCGTCCACCACATCCATGTAGTCGCCGAGACAGTCAGCAAACTCCCTCCGAACGCAATGGCCGCGTACTCCGCCTCCAAGGGCGAGGAGCAAAAAGCGGCCTATCTGGTGGGTGTCGCTCGCAAACGCTCGCACGACATCGGCGCCGAGCGCGGCGTTTATCTGCTCATTTGCGTGGACCCCCCTTCCGTTCAACTCGCTCTTGGGACCGAGGCGGCAGCGGGCAAGCCCACGGCTGGACTGGCTGTCGATGCAGCTCGCGGCCGCCTGGAGAAGTCGCTCAAGGCAAACGGTTACGACAAGGGCCTCGAAGAAGTCGTGCAGACGATCGAGCAGGCGCTCGCGAAGTGAGATGCTTCTCCCCATATTTCCCCGGCGAGCGGGGCCAGTAATGGCCCCGGTTTGCATTTCCGGGGCCATCACTGGCCCCACTCGCCACAATAGAACAACTCCTCACAACGCCACTTTTGAAACCGGGCGGGGTTTCTAACGGTATGGTGAAGGATGCCGATCCCGCCTTTCCGTTCTCATCGACGAGGTTGATGATGTATTTCCGAACGCTGCTGCTGGGTGGACTGCTCGTTTGCTCGACCTCCGCCGCGGAACCGTCCCGAGTCGGACTCGCCGTCGGCGATTTCTCGCTCAAGGACAGCGCCGGCAAGGCGATCTCTCTCGCTGACTACAAGGATCGCAAGGCCGTCGTCGTCGTCTTCCTCGGAACGCAGTGTCCCATCAACAACGCCTTCCTGCCCGTGCTGATCGAGTTGCAGCAGAAGTACGGAGACAAGGGCGTGCAGGTCCTCGGCATCAACAGCAATCGCCACGACACGCCCGAGCGCGTCGCCGAACATGCGAAGAAGCACGAGTTGCCGTTCCCCATCCTCAAGGACACCGGCAACACCATCGCCGACAAGCTCAAGGCCGAACGCACACCCGAGGCACTCATCCTCGCCGGCGGCAAGGTCGTCTATCGCGGCCGGATCGACGACCGCTTCGGCTACAAGCATCGCCGCGACAAGCCCTCGCGTCAGGACCTTGTCGCCGCGCTCGACGAGGTGCTGGCCGGCAAGCCCGTCAGCGTGCCGGTCACCGAGGTCGAGGGCTGCTTCATCGCTCGCGTCGTCGAAACGAAGAAGGAAGGCGCGATTACCTTCACGAAACACGTCTCGCGCATCTTGCAGAAGAACTGTCAGGAGTGCCATCGTCCCAACCAGATTGGGCCGATGTCGCTGATCAGTTACCAGGACGCGGTCGATTGGGCTGCCACCATCAAGGAGGTTGTCGATACGAAGCGCATGCCGCCCTGGCACGCCGACCCCAAACACGGCAAGTTCGCCAACGATCGCACGCTGTCGAAGGAAGACCGCGACAACCTGCTGGCGTGGATCGACAAGGGCATGCCGCGCGGCGAAGACAGGGACAACCCGGAGCCGATCAAGTTCGTCGATGGCTGGCGCATCGGCAAGCCGGACGTTATCTTCGAGATGCCCACCGAGTATACGGTGCCGTCCAAGTCGGAGAAGAACAGCATCAAGTATCAGAATTTCCGGGTGGCGACCAACTTCACGGAAGACATGTGGGTCCAGGCGGCCGAGGCGCGTCCCGGCAACGCCAGGGTTGTCCATCACATTATCGTTTATGTCCGCGTCGCCGGCGGACGAGGCAGTCCTGCGGACGGCATCGGCAACGGCTTTCTCGTCCCCTATGCTCCCGGCGACATGCCGTCGATCTTCCCCGAGGGGACCGCGAAGAAGGTCCCCAAGGGAGCGTCGCTCGTCTTCCAGATGCACTACACGCCGGTTGCGACGAAGGAGAAGGATCGTTCTTCGGTCGGCCTGATCTTCAGCAAGAAGCCGCCGGAACACGAGGCCCGGACGCGCGGCATCGCCCAGCAACTTCTCGCCATCCCGGCCAACGCCGAGAGCCACAAGGTGACGTCGCGGACGGTGTTGCCGAAGGATTCGCTGCTGGTCGGCCTGCTGCCGCACATGCATCTGCGCGGCAAGAGTTTCGAGTACACCGCGACCTTCCCGGACGGCCAGAAGGAGACGCTGCTGAGTGTGCCGGAGTACGACTTCAACTGGCAGACAGTCTATCGCCTGGAGAAACCGATGCATCTGCCGGCCGGAACGCGGATCGACTGCACCGCGGTGTTCGACAATTCGACGAAGAACAAGAACAATCCCGATCCGGGCAAGATGGTCTTTTGGGGCGAGCAGACCTGGCAGGAGATGATGATCGGCTTTATCGACTATGTGACGTTGCCGGATGCGAAGTGATTCATTCGCCCGGCGAGCGGGGCCATTACTGGACCCGCTCGCCGGGTGCCTCGTTGACCTCGCCGATTCGTGAGCTAGAGTCCTGATGGAGCAGGATTTCCTCGCCGCGTCCCGAATGAGGGACACGGTGTATCCCGAAGCGGTCCCCTCTGATTCTCGAGGTCTCCATGGGCGTCCGACTGACAATGAGCGAGCTGGTCGAAGCGAGTGCTTCGACAAGGGAACCCGAGTACGCGCAGCCCAGGCGCCAGGCGCCAGGCGAACTCGAACTGGGCTGGGACGGTGTCGCCTCGGCCCTGACGCGGATCCTGATCGGCTACAGCATGATCCTGTTGCAGCTGGTCCTGGCCGTGACGCTGATCTGGTACATGATCGCCTCAATGCCCACCGCGATGGGGGGCAACGCCAAGGATATCGCGACGATGACGCTCATCGTCGTCGCGGGCTTCGGCATCATCGGCCTGCTGTCGCTGTTTAGCTGCATCATGATTTTCACCGGGAAATGCCGCTGTGCGGTCAACGCCCCGGAACTCGGCGGGGCGCGCTGGCTGATCTTCTGCTGCATCCTGTGCCTGGCGGGCGGCACTCTGCTGGGGCTGGCAACCTCCCTCTTCGGCACTTCCTCGGCCGCGGGAGTCTCCACGGCGAAAACGCAAGCTGAACTGTTCAAGAAACTCCAGCCGCCGACCATCCAGGAGATCGCCGCGAGCGGTCTCAACCTGGCTGCCACGGTCCTCTTCGTCCTCTTCCTTCGCGCCGTCGGCAAGCGCTTCGAGAGCCGCGCTCTTGTGGGAATGGCCGATCTGTATCTGTTCGCCTCCGCTGTGCTGATCGGTGTCACCGTGCAGGTGTTCTACTTCAGCGCCAACCCGTTCAAGAACCTCACGCTGCTCCTCGGTATCGGTCTC
>JBBSDR010000631.1:0-5083 GCA_038240465.1 Gemmatales bacterium | reverse complement strand
GTTTCAGCACATGGGCTTCACGAACGCGAACCAGGCGTGAATCGCAGACTTGCAAGCCCGCGCGGGCTTCGCGCTGCAGCAACTTGATGCCGGTTGCCGGGTCTTCCCAGTCTTCGCGGAGGACCTTGACGGCGCATGGTTCGTCGGTCTCGCAGTCGCGCGCGGCGTAGACTGTTGTGAGCAGCCCACCGCCGAGGCACTGATAGACCTGGTAACCCGGGATTACTGGGAACCGTTGCATGAGTCCGGCCGTGACGAGAGCGCAAGAATGGCGGACGCCTTTCCGTGGCGTCATGTTTCTTATCGGCCGCTAACGAGAAAAACTTGAGTCCCTCGCCACGCTCCGCGTGGGTTCCTCGTTCCCACGCAGAGCGTGGGAACGGCTCTTCGACGCTCTGCTTCTAAGGTGCAGACGCGACGCAGAGCGTCGGAAGCCACGTTCCCACGCAGAGCGTGGGAACGAGGAGGGAAAGCGTGGGAACGAGGAGTGTGGCGTTGGATGGGCAAGTGGCCCTTGTCGAGCTGCAAGATCGTCAAATGGACCGCAGTTGCGCAGACGGGACCGACGGCCACGGTGCCGGCGGGCCAACTGCCATCGGCCTGTTGATTCCGCAGTGGATACTCCTTCTCAGGGTTCGCGGTTGATACGGGCCAGAGCGCGGGCAGCAGCCCGGCGGACATGGACGTCGGGATCGCGCTCCAACTCGAAGAGCGCAGCGACGGCCGCCTTCGCCTGGGGACCGATTCCTCCCAGCGTCTGGGCGGCAGACTTTCTTGTGAGCGGCTCCTCGCTCTTGAGCGCCTGGCGCAGCTCGGGGATAGCGTCCTTGCCCGCCGCTCCCATCTCACCGATGGCATGGGCCGCGAGGCGCCACAACTCGGGAGAGGCTTCCTTGTTCTTCAGCACATCCAGGAGTTGCGGCAGGGCGGCCTTCGCCGATACTCCAAGCTGGCCCAGGGCGAAAGCCGCTTGCCCCCGGACGTTCGCGTCCCTGTCGCTGAGAGCCGACGCCAATACCTTGACGACGTCTTCCGAGGCATCCGTCAGCCCGCCCAGCGCCTCGGCACACAGGGCGCGAGTGTGCGCGTCCGTCGATTTCAGCCCATCGAGCAGAACAGGGGCCGCATCGGGACCGAGATGGCTCAGCACCGTGGCGGCGGCGCGACGCTGGTTCTCGTCGCCCTTGAGCATGGCCGCGATGTCCGGGATCGCTTCCGCCGCGCCGGGGCCGATGCGTGCCAGGGCCACCATCACCAGGGCCGGAGCGCTGGCCGGAGCGATGAATCGTGGATACCCCGGCAGCATCTGCCCGAACCCGGGACGGCCCGGAAATCCCACTACCCCCGAACTCGGGGGCGGATCTTTCAGGATCTTTCGCAGCGCCGGCACGGCGGGCTTCGACGGCGGACCGATCTGGCCGAGCGCCTCGACAGCGCTGAGACGCAGCGTGAGATCGGCGTCCTCCAGCGCCTTCACCAGGGCCGGCACGGCCTCTTTCGCTTCCGGGCCGATCGCCGTCAGCGCCTGAGCCGATAACTGCCGGACGACGAGGACACGATCGCTCAGCCCTTCCTTGAGGGCCGCGACGGCGGGCTTTGCAGCCGGGCCAATCATGCTCAGGAGATACGCGGCAAACTGCCGCATTTGCGAATCCTTGTCGCGCATCGCGGCGGTCAAGGCGTCAGCGGCGGAGGCGGAACCGGCACCGAGACGAAGGAGTCCCTGCATGGCGAGGTGGCGATCGTCGGCGTCTCCCTTTGCCAGACCTTCGCCGAGGACCTTGACCACGTCGCCGCTAACCGGTCCGGAAGCCGCCCACGGATAACCAACGTGAACAAGGGCGTAGGCCGCGTTCAGACGGACGCCGAGGTCTCGATCCTTCAGCGCCTCGTTCAGCACTTCCTGTCGTTTGGCCATCGTCTTGGGAATGGGGGAGCGCGTGTATGGAGAGAGGGCGAGTGAGGCAACGGCCTGACGGCGAACAGCCGGCATCTCGTCCTTCGCCGCCTCGAACAGCACCTCATGGGCCGCGGGCTGCTGAAGCGGATACGCCAGGAGAGCGCGGGCGATGTGAACGCGGACCAGAACATTCTTGTCCTTTAGCGCGTCGAGCAAAGCCGGCGGCAGCATCGACCGAACTGCTTGAAACTGCGCGAGGGCGGCGGCGGCCCCGGCGCGGACGCGATCGTCTTCGCTCTTGAGGGCCTCCAGGAGCGCATCCCCGTTGGCAAACTTCGCCAGGGCAGCTACCGCCTGACGACGGACCGGCTCGCTCTCGTCTCCAAGGGCTTTGATCAGGGGGGCGAGGACGTCTCCCGCCGCGGCGCCGCCTGCCGACAATCCCAGAGCGCCCCGGCGACGGCGAGACGCATCCTTGTCCGTCAGGAGTTTGACAAGTTCGGGAGCGGCCAAACGTCCGAGAGTGGCGAGAGTGCGGCCGGCACGTTCACGGACGAGGGAATCCGCATCGTCGAGTCCGTCGAGCAGAATCGCGAGCGCGTTTCCCGGCTGCTCCTCGATTCGCCCCAGCGCTCCGGCGGCGGCGATGCGAACCTCCTTGTCCTCGTCTGGGAGCAGCGCGGCCAACTCCTTCGTCAACTCCTTCGCCGTTGGTCCGAGTGTACTCAGCCCATCGACGGCACTGAGGCGAACGCCCGCGTCCGTGTCCTTCAGGGCGCTGCGGAGCAGGGACAGGCCGTCAGGGCCGAGAGAGGCAAGGCGGGAAGCGATCTGCTGGCGCGCGGTGACGTTCTTGCTCGTGAGTCCCTTCTCCAAATGAGCCAACCCATTCTCGCCCGCGGCGAGCAGGGCAGTCAGAGCGGCGCTGCGAGGATGGGGGTCGGAATCCTCCAGCAGAGGGGCGAAAGCCGCGAGTGTTTCCGCGTCGGGTCCGATGGCCGTCAGCGCCGCCACCGCCGAGCCGCGGACCAACGGATTGCTGTCCTTGAGGCGTTTACGCAGCGCGGGGCCCGCTGCTTTGGCCCTCTGGCGCAGGGAGCCGAGCGACTGAACGGCGGCAATGCGGATGCTCGTCTCCTTGTCCTCGATAGCGGAAGCGAGGACGGGGACGGCGTCTGCTCCCTGCCGTGCCGCGACGGCGAGGGCCTGCTGGCGAATCACCAGTTCGGGATCTTGCAGGGACGCCTCCGCGGCCGCCAGCACCCCCGGCGAGGGTTTGGCGTTGACCAGCCCAGCGAGGACGGTGGAGCGAGTCACGACCTCTTTTTCCTTGAGCGCGGCGATCAGCACCTTGACGCCTTCATCGCCGGTCCTGGCAAGGAAGTTTGCGGCGGAGGCCCGGACGATCGGGTCCGCAACCCTGAGCAGTGGAGCGACGGCGGGGATCGCGGCTTGGCCCTTCTCGGCATGGGACAGCAAAAGTCCGAAGAGGGTCCGGCGGAGGAAGACGTCCTCTTCCTTGAGTCCGTCGGCCAGGGCGGGAACAGCGCCGGCGCCGATGGCTCGAAGGGCCTGGGTGGCGGCAAAACGGACGGTGAAGTCCTTGTCCTTGAGGCCCTTGACCAGGTCGGCTGCCGCCGGCGCGGCCGTCGCCCCGAGTTCGCCAAGGGCTTGCGCAGCCTTGAGGCGAACGGCGGGATCGTTATCCATGAGGCGCTTGCGCGCCTCCGCGACCTTGTCGTCCTGGGCGAGCGACGAGCCGGGCAACAGGAGGAACACGGTGAACAGGCTTGCCGAGAGAAGTCGGACCATGGCAATCTCCTGAAACGCGAGAACTTGAGTTCCTGGTTCCTACACTCAAGGGTCAGTGGCGCTGAATGGGTAAGTGGCCCTTATCGAGTTGCAGGATCGTCAGGTTGACGGCCGTTGCGTAGACGGGACCGACTCCCGCGCTGCCACTGGTCCAACTGCCGTCGGCCTGCTGCTTCTGGATGAGTTGATCGAAGACGAGCGCGCGATATTTGCTCCAGAGGACACGCTCCTCTTTTTTCCTTTGAGGGAACAACTTCGCCCAACCTTCCTCGCCGAGAGCGTAGACAGCCTGCGCATAATAGTAATGCGCGAACTCGTCGTATCCGAAACGCGCGGGCGGCGTGAGAGGGATCATCTTGGAGCAGTATAGATGCCAGATCTTGGCGATCGGCGCGGAGGCGTCAGGCGCCGCTCCCACCGCGAGCGCCGCTGCCGTCAGGGGCGGCCGGCCGGATCCGCCTCCGCTCGCCAGACTGTATACCACACCGCCCTGAGCATCCGTGGAATCATTGGCATACTTGAACGCATTTTTTAGCACGGCCTGCGTCCCGGGGATGCCAGCCAGTTGAGCGGCGCGAATCCCGTGAATCTGGACCATGCAGGACGCGCCTTCGTCGAAGTTGCCACCATCCTTCGCGCTCACATAGCCCCAGCCACCCCTGGTCGTCTGAGCGCGAGCGCTGAACTGCACCGCCCGGTTGAGGACGTCCTTCGCCTGGCGGCGTGTCTTCGGTTCGAGATCATCGACGACCGTCGCCAGGAACAGCATCGCGTAGCCATGACCGAACAGATAGCGGCCCGCTTCCCCAGGGGAATCCGGGTTGCCCAGCAGGCCGTCCATGGCTCCACCCTTCCGGCTTCTGTCCAGCAAGAAAGCGACTGCCCGACGAAGCGCCTCGGCATACTTCCCCTGGCTGGGGGTGCTGCCCTCGGCGACCAGCGTCAACCCGGCCAGGGCCGTCATCGAGGTCGGATATTGATCGCTGGCCGCACTGAAATGGCCATCCGGGTGCTGCTGTTTGGCGAGCCAAACCAGCCCTTTTTCGACAGCAGGACGATATTTCCGCGGCACCTCGTCGGCGCGGGCTGCACTGGCGAGGACGGCGAGAACGAGCAGGTGTCGCATCGGATTAAGCTCCGTTTCAGGGTTCACGGTTGATCTGGGCCAGGGCACGGACGGCGGCGCGGCGGACGTGGACATCCTCGTCGCTCTTGAGTTCCGTCAGCGCGGCGGCTGCGGTCTTTGCCTCCGGGCCGATGTTTCCCAGCGCGCGAGCAGCGGCTGTGCGCGCTCGCGGCTGCTCGTGCTTGAGGGCCTCGCGCAATGTGGGGACGGCGTCCTTCGCCGCCGGTCCCATGTCGCCGATCGCC
>JBBSDR010000630.1:0-5087 GCA_038240465.1 Gemmatales bacterium | reverse complement strand
GGGGTGTGAATCCCCCGGTACTCAATACCGGGGGGTTCACACCCCCCGCTCGCCAGACGATATCGCCGCCAGATACAGTTGCACGGTCTGCGCCATGCCGAACTCGAGCGCATCCGCAACCAGAGCGTGGCCGATCGACACTTCATCGACGAACGGAATCGCCGCCAGGAATGCCGGCAGATTGTCGCGGTTCAGATCGTGGCCGGCGTTTACACCCAGTCCCAGGTTGCGAGCCATTCGCGCCGCGCCGGCGTACTTCTCCAGCACCGCGTGATAATCGCCCTTCGCGAACGCAGTCGCATAAGGTTCGGTATATAGTTCGATGCGATCCGCCCCAAGTTTTCGCACCAGGGTCATCTGCTCCAGGATCGGGTCCACGAACAGGCTCACCCGGCAACCCGCCTCGTGCAGCCAGTCGATGATGGGCTTGAGGCGCTCGCCTTCTGCTTCCAGGTCCCAGCCCTGATTACTGGTGAAGGCGTCGCGGCTGTCGGGGACCAGGGTGCATTGCGCGGGATGCACGACCGCGGCGTACTTGACGTAATCCTCGAAGGGATTGCCCTCGATATTGCACTCGGCCCGTGGATAATCCTTCAGCAGTTCGGCAATCTCAAAAACGTCAGCAGGGCGAATGTGCCGTTGATCGGGACGCGGATGCACGGTGATACCGTGGGCGCCGGCTTCGAGAGCCAGTCTCGCCATGCGCACAACGCTCGGAATGCCGTTGGTCCGCGTGTTCCGCAGCGTGGCGACCTTGTTCACATTCACGCTCAACCGGGTCATCGCAGCCTTCCTCAATCAATGCTGCCCGAGCGAAAACCACGCGGCCAGGGCAAGCGCCGCCGTCTCGACGCGGAGGAGGCGCGGACCGAGGCTGACCGTCTCCCATCCCGCCGCGCGTGCCAACTCGACCTCGTCATCGCGGAACCCGCCCTCCGGTCCGATTGCCAGGACGATATCCTCCGCCGGCGTGCCTGCTTGCAGCGGCGGGCCGCCCGGATGGGCCAGCAGCTTTCGAGCCGGTAAGTCCGTCCGGGCCGCGTAGACGCTCCACTCCACCAGCGGCTCGATCATCATCAGGACGTTGCGGCCACACTGTTTGGACGCCTCAATGATATGGCGGTGCAGTTTATCGAGACGGTCCTCGCGCGGGTTGACAACACTGTATACGGTCTGAAGCGGCACGAAGTGCGTCACGCCCAGCTCGGTTAGCTTCTCGAGGAGGAACTGAGCGCGGTCGCCCTTGGGCAATGCCGATGCCACTTCGAGCCGCCCCGGACGTTCGCGGATCGGCGTCTCGACGCCGAGGACGCGCAGTTGAACGAGGCGCTTGGCGACGTCCTCGACCACGGCGGGATACTCTCGACCGTCGCCGTTGAACAGGAAGACCCGGTCGCCGGGGTGGAGACGCAGCACCACGGCAAGATGATGCGCCTCGGGGCCTTCGAGGTCCACCGGGCCGGGGGCGAGGTCACAGTTGACGTGGAATCGCTCTGCCATGCTTGCTATACCCCATTCCGCCGGTCGATGTGTCGCGTCTTACACGAGGTCCGATTCATGTCGAGCGATCCTGCTCTCGACGACACGGTTCCCCCAGCGCAGGTCCCCTCCGCGAAAGGGCATGATATGCCTGACCCCGCGGATGCGGATAATTCCAATGCCTTGCTGGCGGAACTGGACGTCCTGCTCGAGCGAATGATGGCCCTGCCCGTCAACCATCTGGACGAGGAACCGGTCGCCCGTCCGCCGCGGCCGCAACTGCCGCCCGCCGATCTGCCGCTGATCACCATCACCGAGGCGATGCCCGGCTCGATCGATACCGCGTCTCTGCCTCCTGCTGTCACGTCCACCTCGGATGACCTGTACGTCCAGACTCTGCTGCGCGAACACCATCCAGAACCGGAACCTACAAGCGAGGAGCGTCCGGCTGACAGACCGGAGCCTGGACCGGCCCTGCTCCCGTCGCGGCCTCCCGAGCCGGTCGCCTTGTGGAGTCGTCCGCCTTCTCTTCCTGAAACAAGCGAACAGCCAGCCGAGCCAATCGTGGCTCCCATGCTGCCTCTGACGGAGTACGAGGCGGAAGGCCCCGCGTTATCCGTCGCGGCACCAGTCTGGCTGCAACCGCTGCTGTGGTGCAATCACTCGTTCGATCGGCTGACGACCCATCTGGGCGCTCCCGGACTGTGGTTGCAGCATCCGCGCGGCCGAACGCTGCTGGGCTGGACCGGCGCGTTGCTGTTCGCCGTCGCCTGTGGACTGGCCCTGGGAGATTGTCTCCATTGGACCTGGTGAGCCGCCCTTGATAGAATACAAAGGTTGATGACCCCGCGACGTTCCCTGCCCTTCGGAGCCAGTCCCCAATGAGCAGCGCTTCCATGCGTGAGCCTCCTTCACCCCTGAAGCGCGAGTATTATCCCCTGGCTGCCTTCCTGAGCTACCTGGTGCCCGGCCTGGGCCAGATTTCTCAGGGCCGCGTCGCCAAGGGACTGCTCTTTTTCGTCTGCGTCCTGACGCTGTTCTACTACGGCATGGTCCTGGGCCAGTGGAGCAACGTCTACCTGCCCGACACCGCTGACGAGAACAATCCCTGGAAATTGCCTCGGCCGCTGGCCAACCTCTACAATCGCCCGCAGTTCGTGGCCCAGTTCTTCGTCGGCATCGCCGCCTGGCCCGCTATCATCCAGTATGCGGCCTACGATCGCGACGCCGAGGTTGGTCCCTTCTTCGGCGACTATCAGCGCGTTCCCTACGAGGATCGTGATGGAACCAGCGCCGATGTGGATGATCCTCTACAGCGCAAGGAGAAACGCAAGGAGGAACGGCTCAAGCGGGAACGCGACGAAAAGCCGTTCAAGGCCAACAAGGCGCTCAGGGACTGGAAGGGACGGACACTCAATGAGTTGCAGCAAGAGGGCGACAAGACCTGGGACCTCGGCTGGGTGTTCACCGTGATCGCGGGCGCTCTCAACGTGATGGTCATTTACGATGCCCTGGCCGGCCCCGCGTTTGTTGTTGTCCCCGAGGAAGAGCGAGAAATCTGACATGCCCGCGCCGCTCCTGGCCGTCCATTACTACTGGAACTTACCGCTGCTGATCGTCCTCGTCAGCCTCGTCTACGGCGCGACGCGCTACGATCGCTGGGGGCTGATCCTGCGCGAGTCGTTCCGCTGGGGGTTGCGCCTGACGGGTTTTCTGTTTGCCGTCATCCTCATTCTGTTCCTGGTCGCCACCATCACCTGACAGCGGCCCTCTCCAGTTCTTCG
This sequence comes from Gemmatales bacterium, assembly GCA_038240465.1. Taxonomy (GTDB): domain Bacteria; phylum Planctomycetota; class Planctomycetia; order Gemmatales; family Gemmataceae; genus JBBRIK01. The sequence continues at coordinate 1,824 of JBBSDR010000630.1, read as the reverse complement.
TTCCCACGCGGAGCGTGGGAACGGCTCTTCGACGCTCTGCGTCGCGCGAGTCCGAAGAAGTGCCGGCCTGCGTCTGCACCTCAGACGACGCAGAGCGTCGAAGAAAGCCGTTCCCACGCGGAGCGTGGGAACGAGGGGCAGGGAGGGCAGACGCCATGAGCGACGCCGACTTTCGCTGGCAAGCTTTTTTTCAGCGCTGCTCCGAGCCGCTCTTCCTCCTGAATCGCCAGCAGTACTTGCTGTTCGCCAATCAAGCCTTCGAGGAACTCACCGGCCTGTCCTCGGAGGAATGCAAGCGCCTGTCCTGCGCTGCTCCCCACCCGCCCGCTCCGGACAAGCCCTGGTCTCGGATACTGGCCTTCCTGCTGACGCCGCCGCCCGAGGTACTCGCCGGCTCTCCCGGCCGCCAGCGCCGCCTCGTCCTGTCTCGCGGCGGCAGCCAGCCCTGCTGGTGGGACATCGACTATCTGCCTCTGGCAGATGCGGACGGCTTTCGCGGCCTCGTCGGCAAGATCACACGCGGGCCGGAAGCGATCGGCCCCGTCTCTGCTCCGCTTCCCGAAAAAGTCGTCAACCTGCGCCAGCGTTCGCTCGAACTACTGTCCCGGACCTACCTCGGCGGCAACTTACCCGTGCTGCGCCGCCTGGCCGAGCAGGTGCGATTCGCGGGACAGGGCCGGACCAACGTCGTCCTCGTCGGCGGCGCGGGGACGGGCAAGAAGACGCTGGCACGGCTGATTCACGCCCGCGGTGCCGCCCGCGAACAGGCATTCGCCGTCCTCGACTGTCGCCGGCTGCCGGCCTTTGCGGTCGGCGCCATGCTCTGGGGCGAGAGCGGCGCGGCTGCCCGGGCGGCTGTCGGCACGTTCTATCTCAATGAGCCGGCGTATTTGCCGCGCGAACTTCAGGAACGTCTTCTCCGCTGGCTGTCGGTCTCGATCATGGAGAAGGAATCCAGGCCCCGGTTGATCGCCGGCAGCCGGGCGGACCTGGCCGAGGCGGTCCGCCAGGGCCAGTTGCTCGACGAGTTGTATCAGGCCCTGACGACGTTTCGCATCGACGTCCCTGCCTTGAAGGACCGTCTCGACGATCTGCCGCATCTGACCGATCGCATGCTGACCCGCCTGGAAGGGGAGGATGGCCGGGCTATCCGAACGATGTCGCCCGACGCCTGGGAGATCCTTCTTACCTACGGCTGGCCAGGCAACCTGCGCGAGTTGTTCGTCGTGTTGCAAGGCGCTCGCCGTCATGCCCAGGCGGACATTGTCGATGCGTCGGCCCTGCCCGCCTACCTTCGCCAGCAGGTCGCGCTGGCCCAGATGCCGGCGGCGCGAACGGATGCTCCGGTCCCAGTGCGGACGCTGATGCATCATGTCGAACGGCGCATCATCGAACTGGGGCTGCGGCGGGCGCGCGGTCAAAAGCGTCTGGCGGCCAAACTGCTGTCCGTCCACGTTCCCTGGCTTTACAAGCGTTTGCACGAGTTGAACATGATCGAAGCCGGCGAGAAAGAGCCGCCCGACGAGGAGGAGTGAGGTTCGTTCATGCGCAATTCCCAGGTCCTTATCTTTGGCAGTGACAGCAAGCTGGCCGCCTTGCTCGAGGGCCTGATCGTCGATCAGAAGCGCAGCCCGCTGTATCATCCGCGCGATCAGGCCGAGTGTCTCGAACTGCTGAAACAGGGAGGGCCCGCGGTCCTGGTGCTGAAAGTCGGACGGGACGTCGAGGAGGAGATGAACTTGCTCGCGCAGGTTTCCGCACTCTATCCGGACACGGCGACGGTAGTCGTCGGCGAAGGGATTCACGCGCCGCTGTCCGGGCTGG
>JBBSDR010000629.1:0-5092 GCA_038240465.1 Gemmatales bacterium | reverse complement strand
TTTAGGGTTTTTTTTTGTGTGTTGGGGGTTGGCCCCGGGGGGTGTTTGCCGCCGGGCCCCCAACGGCCAAGACGAGGAGGCCATCATGTCCGATGAATATCGCGTTCGCTGCATCCATCTGTCGTGCAAGTCGATGGCCGTCTACGGCGAGGACTTCGAGAAGGACCCGGAGTACCAGCAGGGGATGGTCGATTTCGTCTGTCTTTGCACGCAGAAGAGCTATGGTCCCGACGGAGCGAGCGCGACGCTCGAGGATTGCCGGGAGCAGGGCCGCGGTTGTTTCCAGGACAGTTGAACGGTCTTGCTCTTGTGGTCGGGACGCCTGGCAATTACCATAAAGATCGTTTCATTCCACTTCTCCCACACCCCCCGGGTGGGAAAAAAGCGTCCGTTCTGCGCAGCTTGATGCCCCAATAAGCCTCTATCCACCCCAACAAGTACTCATTCACTCGAAGAGTCCCGAGGAGTGGGCAGAAAGAGTCCCAGGCCGAAGTGGCTGGAGTGACCGAGAACGATGGGACCGCTCACCGGCGACTCGAACGTGAGGCGAAAAGCTCCGCTGGCGCGTCGTCCGCCGTCATCGCCGGCTTTGCGGCGGAATCGTTGGAACTGGATGGATCGAAGACGATGCGCGCCCATTGTCTGTTCTTCAAGCAACTCGACCGTGCAGGGGGGCAGTTCGGGCCGTCGCTGGCGTAGGCGGTCCAGTTCTTCCTGAAAAACGAGAAGAGCGAAGTGGCGGGACTGAGAGTGATGCCGCAACTCGGGCGGATCTTTCCGCTGCCCGCGGGCCTTGAAGTGGCGCGAGGCGAGAAAGGGGGTTGCGGAGATCCAGCAGGGCGAAGAGGCGAGCAGAGGGATGTTGAACTCGCGACGTTGTCCCAGTCCCGTGAGGAGGAGCCGCCACGGCTCACCGTCACCGATGCAGAAGGAGCGGAGCGTATCAAGAGCCGCAATCTCATCCGGCCCGAAACCATCGTCGGCCAGGACAGTGATGTGGTCGATACGACCGTCGTCGTCTTCGTCGGTGGGGAGATAGTAGGCGTGTCCGTGGCTGTGGAGATGCTCTCCGGTAGGCTGATCTTTGCCGGAAAAGACAGGGCTGTGAAAGATTTCGCGATAGGGTTTCTCAGCGGTCCCGTACTTGCGGCGATGCAGCAGACGCTGAAAGCAGCCAAGGAGGGCGGAGCGAAAGCACTCGCCCACGGGAAGCGCTTCAACAGCGAGGGGCAACACAGGGGCGTCAAGAAGGAAGCGAGCGATGGTGGGAGAGATTGACAAGGCTCCGATGACTCCTCAGTTGCGAATATTCCCATCTCGCAATAGTGGCCAGTTCCAAAGCTCAAGGGACCCGACAGAATCAGTAGTTACACATGCCGTTCAGGTACTTCCCGCGACCGTTGGCTCGCGTTCCCGGACGAACTGCCCCATCCCGAAGTGACAGCCGTAACCGAGACTGATCGGACCCGTAACGGCTTCGGGAAACCTGAGCCGTAGAGCGGCGAAAGGCCGGCTGTAGCCGTCGTCTCCTGGACGCTTCCGACCGCGGCGGAACTGAAGGCTACGGTATCGCCAGCTCAGCCCCTTATCCATCAGCGGGTCAAACACGAACTCGACTTCCGGCTTCGGGAGGTCTTTCAGGTCTTCTCGCTGGTTCCAGTCTTCAGTGAAGACCTGCTTGATAAAGTTTGGTAGTGCTTCGGTCCCGATGAAATCTCGGTGATCTCGTTTCTTGCCGCGCTGCTTCAAATGCCGGAACGCGATGTAGGGAGTGGATGACACCCAAACCGTCGCCGTGTCGAACAGCCTCAGGTTCGGGTTCTTCGCCCGTTCAAGGCCGATGAGCAGCAGACGGTGCGTCGTCCGCCGACTCCCGCCACTGCCCTCTTCCGCTTCCCCCTCTTTGCCAAAGGAAAGCGATCGTAGCCGATCAAGAGCGGATAAATCATCGCGGGAGAACCTGCCACTCGCATAGATCGTGATGTGATCGATGCGTCCATCCCCATCCTCATCCGAAGGGAGATAGAAGGCATGATCGTGTGATCGTGCCGGGTCGCCATTCTGGTCCTTCCCGTAGATGATGGGAGAAAATAACCGGGGATCATCCCGAGGGATTTCTGTACCTTTGTGGCGGTTGCGGACAACTCGCACATACTCAAATCCGAGTTGTCGGCGGATGGCCTCCGCCAGCGGCAACGTCTCCGTGACAAGAGGCAGTGGACGACGTCCTTCGGCCACGTCGAGGACGAACCGGGCGACGATGTAATCGCTCTTCGCGTCACCCGGCGGCACCAGCCGCGGCGCCCGTCGGGGGGCGAAGCACTCGGCAGGGCGGGCGTAGTTTACCCACTTCGATCCAGGAGGATCGCTCCAGCGCTCGAGATGCAGATCGGCGGTTTCGGCGAGCAGGTTCCACGACGGATCGGGGCGGACGATCTTCTTGTCCTTGAAAGCCCAGCCATTCCAGGTCGTGGGGTCGGCAGCGAGGACACGCACGGACTCTTTTCCGGCTAAAGTCGGCCCAGGAGCGCAGTTGAGCCGCTTCGTGTCGTACTCAGAGAGCAAGCGAGCATCGCACCAGGACTCAGCCCGACCGAAGTAGCCGAGTTGCGAGAGGAGCAGCGCGAGCGTTGGGCGTCCGTCCGTCAGGTTCGCCTCCGGCCAGTGGAACACCACCTCGGCGTCGTGGGCAAGCGATACGAAGGCGTCGAAGACCTTCGTTCGCTTGCTCTCATCGGTCGAGCCAAGTGGCATCCAGTGGCGAGTGTGGCCGAGCGTGGCAGGTGGCAGGTGGAACGCAGGCTGAGTCCTCGCCAGTTCGGCCAGCACACTTCCGACTGCCTCACTCGTCAGGTGCGCGAGCTTCCGCTTCCACACGGCGACAAGTGAGCGGAGGAATCGCCACGGGGAGGGGGGCCACTCCGGCAACGCCTCGTTGACATGGTGTCCCCAAGGTGTTGCGTGGAACCGCCCGGACGGAAATGTGAGGGCCACGGATACAGGCATGACTTTCCTCGATGCGCTGATTCATCCCAGGCAGTGATGCAGTCTTTTACTTTTCTTCGTAGACAACCGTGGTTATCGGCTCGTCCGCGAACAACTTGTCTTTCTTGCACGCAGCCAGAGATTCCTTGAGCAGGCCATGAAGCGTCTTATCGTCGGGTAGGACGAACGTAACCGGTCGGCTCACGGTCAGGTCGCCTTCAACATCCAGGTCGCAGGCCGTTCGGAGGCGAAGCCCTGACTTCAGAAACTGCCGAATCTTGAAGAGAGCCAGTGCAGTGAGGAACGTCTCCGCGCTCGTCCCCAGACCATAGCCACGAAGTTGGGCGAGATCGAGGTTGAAGAAAGCGACGAGTTGTTTCGCAGTGAACTCGGCCCGGTGGTAGGGAACGTTCCCGAACCCTCGGGCGGTGTCACCAGACGGATCGACGTGATCGTTCTTCACGCCGCCACTGGCTGCGTCCTGCACGTCCACCGCTTCGATGAACCCGGACAGAAGGCGTGGCATCCGCAAGCGCCCGCCAGCCAAATCGGGCTTCGCGAGAAAAACGCCGTGGAGTACCGCGTTGGCATCATACTTGAATACCGTGCGGGCCAGTTTCCCGATATCGACCGGGCCTTTCTCCGTCCCCGCGACATCCGTCTTGAGCAGTTTCAGAACACTATCGTCCTTGCCCTCCAAGATGTAGGGAGAGTTCAGACGGTGAGCTTCGAGGATCGAGTTCGTGAGGTGTGTCTTGTCCGGCCGGACCACCTGAACATATGGCATCCCGTCGAGGTCGGACACGAGCTTCTCGTTTGCCTTATCCCAGCAGACAGTTTCGAGACGGTTCGCCACCGATTGCGCCGACTCCACGAGAATCATCTCGGCGGGACGGAGGTTCCCGTCATCGGCCGGTTTCTTGTCATCGATGCGCCTATACGCCTTGTATCGAGCGGGTCCGAGGTCGGCGAATCCAGTCGGCTGGAACCGTTCGCCTTGGAGAGGCTTAAGCAGGGCTTCCAGGAGCAGACGAGGAGCATCCTTGAGTTTCTCGAAGGGGTCTGCCACGAATAGTTCTCCTTACACGAGGGTTTCAGTAGACGGAAAGCGAAGCACGAGCGCCGCTAGTTGGTTCACTGCGTAGTCGGGGATCGGGAATAGGAGAGCGGCAAGCAAGCGGTCGGGACGTACTCCGCCTATCGACCAGTCGATAGCACGGCGAACGCCATCGGCCTTGAACCCTCCGATCGGGCTGAACCCTGATGAGCGCAGGCGACGGGCAGCAACTTCACATGCGCCACGCACATCCCCAGCACGCAGCTTTGCGGGAATCGCGGGTTCGGGTTTGACGGCGACACCCGACAGCGCCTTACCCGATACAGGACGGTTGAGTCCAAGGAGAGGCTCACCACTCGCTGACTTTCCCCACTGCAGCCCACCAGAGAGGAAGGCAAGCTTCATCAGAGCATACGCACGAGGGAGCTCCGTCTCGCCGCCGGATTTCGGGATTTCCCACTCATTATCGCGTTCGATTAGCGCCAACCCCCAGAGCAGATCTTCAAACTTTGCCTCGTCGATGTCCCCGCGGAGGAAGGCGGAAATGTCATGGAGTGGAACCGGAAACGGGTACGCGAAAGGAAGTGTCGGTTCGCCGTTCTTCTCGGAGTCCATCAACCTGCGCGCGAGCAGGGCTCCGAGGTTACGGTCAACGTCACCACCACCCCAGATGACATGCCCGCCGCGCTCGCCCCAGGACCAAAACCTCCCCTTCTTTTCCACTGGTTCGAGATATCGGCGAACCGGACCGGTACTCTTGGTCCCAGGGTTGAGGAACGCAACTCCGCGTGCGAGGCTGAACTCGGAGGAGCCGTCGTTTGCCGCCGTCAACCACCCGGCAGCTAACTTGGCGAGCGGGTTGATGCGTGGCCAACTTCTTCCCTTCGGAACCTTCTGCGCGTAGCCCCCAACCGCCAGTTCGCGCTCGGTGGCCCCAATTGCGCAGACAATCTCGGCGGCCCGTTCGGCTCCGCCATATTTGCAGTAATCGAAGATAGCCGAGTCGATTCGCCGTCGAGCGGAACGGAACCTCGCCGGCGATTCCTCATC
>JBBSDR010000628.1:0-5103 GCA_038240465.1 Gemmatales bacterium | reverse complement strand
GAAGATGCGGCGAAGCACCCAGGGCTTCCGCTCCGCGGTCGCCAATCTCGTTGCCGTTGAGGTCGAGATGTTCCAGGGAAGCGCAATTCGACGAGGCGGCCAGCGCTCGCGCACCACCCTCGCCGATGTTGTTTTGCGCCAAAGAGAGGGTGTGCAGTTGCGTCAGGTTCGGCGAATCCGCCAGCGCGCGCGCACCGCTGTCTGCCAGCCGGTTGTGTCCCAGCCCTAATTCCCGTAAGGAAGCCAACGCAGTGGAACTGGCCAGATGCGCGACCCCCGCATTGCCAAATTCATTCTGTCCCAACCAGAGGGACTGCAGATGCCCCTGATGCTGCAGCCGGCTCAGGGCGCGAACTCCGGCCTCACCGATCTGGTTCTTGAAAAGATCCAGACGTTCGAGACTTTTCCAGGGGCCAACTCCTTGAAGCACCTCGGCCCCAGCGTTGGTCAACCCAACATCTCGAAGAACGAGTTCGCGCAAGCGCTCTCGCACTGCGGGACTGGCAAGAACTTGCAGGCCGGATGGTTTAATCTCGCAATTGTGAAATCTCAGGGCAGTCAGGCTCGGGAGTGCCGTCGCGCTCGCCAGCAACTCAAGAGCGCGCGAATCAGGAGATTGAAAAGCAATCGTCAGAGCGCGGAGCCCCCTCAGCGTTGAAGAACTCAACAATCCAGGCAAGTCCCAACTCAAGTCTTCCCACAATTCAAGTTCGCGGACACGTTCAAGAAACCGCAGTCGGCCGACAACTTCCGGGGTGCCATCCTCATCGAGTTCGGTAACGTCGAGAACTCGAACCGGTACAAACCGCAAATGACGATCCGCCTCACGCAAGAGATCGCCGCTCGTAATCTCGAACCTTGCAAGGAAGCCTCGCTCGAAGCTCCAATCGACGAGCGTCGGTTTAAGGGGGCCAAGCCACTCATCCTTGTTCTCGGCCAGTAATTGAGCTTCACGCGTTCCCAGGTCGGAACCGCGGTCATCGTCCTCTTTCATCTGCGCGAGATCGATCTGCACGCGGATGAACTCGGCTCGCGCATGGTTGCCGTGATCGTCGAGCCAGTCGGCGTAGATCAGCCGCACCGTGTCGTCGTCGGGATCGTCGACGATCGCTTGCAGGAATCCTTCGTCGCTCATCGTCCGCATCTCATCCAGGAGAAATCGAATGGCCCAGACCAGATCATCATACGCGAAAAAGGCGGAAGGAATGAGAGATCGCGCCTTGGAAAACCCGAGGCGGCGAGATACGATGCCGGCACATCTTCGCACGCGCAACGGGAGGAGACCACCATGCGAGACACCAGCCAGATCGGTGAGATTTGCCGTACTCAGGTCATCGCCGCGCTGACGCTTCAGGGCAAGTCGATCCTCGCTCCGCTCAGCGATCACAAGCGCTATGACATCGTCATCGAGGAGGAAGACGGCACGTTTCATCGCGTGCAGTGCAAGAATGGCCGTCTGGTCAACGGAGCGGTCAACTTCTACCCGTGCAGCGTGGACTCCCGCAGTGTGCCGGGACGCTGCATTCGACGGAAATATGCGGGTCAAGTCGAGTTCTTCGGAGTCTACTGCTCCGACAATGGCAAGTGCTACATGGTCCCGGTGGCAGAAGCAATGGGATTCTGCTGCACGCTTCGGATCGATCCTCCACGAAATGGCCAGAAGATGAGAATTCGCTGGGCGAAAGAGTTCGAGTTGAGTCGAGAACTCAGCCCCGAAATGCGAAAGTGCCTGGACTCCGAAGAGTCTCAGGCACCTGATGAAGTCAGTTAATGGAGCAGAGGGGGATCGAACCCCTGACCTCTAGAATGCCATTCTAGCGCGCTCCCAGCTGCGCCACTGCCCCAATACTTCAGAAATCATAGGAGGCGTCACGAGAAGTGTCAACCCCTCCCGAAGGGAACGGGACGGCTCGTGACGCCTTACAGCGCACGCAAGAGGAAGGGGATCTCGGCCAGGACGTGCAAGAGCGCGACGGTGAAGTAAATCTCGCGCGTCAGAGGATAGTCGGCCAGGAAGCATCCCCACAACAGCAGCACGACCACGACGCCCAGGCCAAGCACGGCGAGCAGAGCGTTGCGCCAGACAGGCGAACGGCGAGCCAGCGGCACGTCGAGCTTCCACGGCCTGGCGCGATAGGCGACCAGCGGGATGACGACGACCCAGATGCCGTAGTGCAGCATCTCGAGGAAGGTGTGCGTCGCGACCAGAAGGTGGCTGGAGACGCCCTTGAGGATATCCGCCCCGGCGTGCTGGGTGATGGCCGAAGCCAGTCCCGCGTTGCCCATCAAGGAAGGGGCGTCGGCCAGCTTCCACCACAGCACGACGAGCAGCAGCGGCACGGCACAGAGGACGAGGTGATACGCGGGCCGCCATGCAGGCCGGCTGCGTTTCAGTTCGCGGTCCAGCACCCAGAAGGCGACCAGCGGATGCGCGTAGACGAGGCCGAGGCCCCAGACGTTCGGATTGAGCCAGGTCAGCGCGATCAGCAAGAACGACACCGGCCAGATCCACGACCAGTCGCGGCGCGGGTTCTGCCGACTGCGGAAGTGGACGAGGGCCGCAATCCACAGGACGAAAACGCTGTTCCAGATGGCGTTGCCGTTGTGATAGCCCGCGTCTTCCCATTCGTAAATTCGTGCCGCCTGCCCAATGGCAATCCAGGCGGCGATCAAACCGAAGATGCCGGCGAAGGCGAAGAGGAAGTAGCCGCGCAGCCGGCCCCAGCGCGCGGGCATCCGGCCCATGAAGTAGCGCAGTTCGAGCCAGTTGTGCGGCCCGGCGAAGAGGAAGACGGTGACGATCGAGAAGCCGAGCGGAAGCCAACCGGCCAGGAACGCCGACAGCACTCCCGTGACCAGCGCCGCCAGCGCAAACGGCAGACCGGCGCGGACGCCGGTCGAGGGGGACGATCGAGGAAGGCTGATGGCGGTGGACATAGTGGAATTGATGATTGATGATTGACGATTGATGATTGATGAGTGGTTTGATCCACAATCGGCAACCATCAAACGTCAATCGGACCTCAGATCACTTCTCTTCCGGCTTTGCCGTGGGGGCAGGTGCGTCCTTGCCCTTGAGCTGTTCCTTGTGCTTCTTGGTGAGGATGAGGCGGATCGTGTCGCCCTGCGGCAACATCTCAATCTTCACGCCCTCCATCTTCATCAGCGCAGGCAGCGGGCCGGGAATCTGCGGCTGCACCGGTTTGACAGGCGGCCGAACCGGCGGAGCGCGGTTGGCCCAGACAGCAGCGCCGCTGAGGAGGCCAATGCTCAGGACGGCGACGAGGACGCCCAGAGGAGTCGCGCCGCCGAGGGTGCCGCTCTTCTTGCGCGCCAGCCAGAGACCGCCGGTCGAGAACGACAGCGTCAGGGCCAGACCGATGATGATCGTCGAGATGGGCAGCGAACTCTGACGACGGTTTTCCTGACTTTGCTCGCCGGTAGACTCTTCATCGTTACCGCCCGGAGGCAACGGGGGATTGCCGCCGAGTTGGCCGAAAACACCCGGAGGAGGGTTGCCCTTCTGCCCGGCGGGCGGAACGCCGCCAGCGCCGCCGCCAACACCAAACGCAGCGCCCGGAGGAACACCGCCAACACCAAACGCACCACCCATGCCAGCAGCCCCGGCCGCGCCCGGAGGAACGCCGATGGCCCCAACGCCGCCGCCGAAGCCGGCTGCGCCCACGCCGCCGCCGAAACCGCCGCCAAAGTTGAAGCCGCCCATCATGGCCTGCATCGGCACGAGCAGACGGGGTTCCGTCGCCTTCTCATCGACTTCGATACTCAGCTTGAACTTGGGAGCTTGCATGGCCGGCAGGACCGGACGAGGACCGGGCCGAGGGCCAATGTCGGCTTTCACGAGAGGCGCGGCCAGCAGCATTGCCGCGGCGCCGAGAAACAGGATGCGTCGCATCAGAGATAACCTCCGGGTTCAAACGAGGACTCTTCCCCTTACTCGACGATTGTAGCGGCATCCCGGATGGGACGACAGAAGATTCCCGTCAAAAAGCAGAGAGCCGCAAGCGTCCTGGCGGGCTGCCAGCCAGGACGATTGCGGCATGAAAGTGGAAAGGAATTCGCTCAGCCGGTGCTATTCCTTGTCCGCTGGTGCTTCCTTGGTGTCCTTGCCCTTGAGCTGTTCCTTGTGCTTCTTGGTGAGGATGAGGCGGATCGTATCGCCCTGCTGCAGCATATCGATCTTCACGCCTTCCATCTTCATCAACGCAGGCAGCGGACCGGGAACCTGTGGCTGCACCGGCTTGACCGGCGGTCTCGGTTGCGGAGCGAAGTTGGCCCAGACGGCAGCGCCGCTGAGGAGACCAATGCTCAGGACGGCGACGAGGACGCCGAAGGGAGTTGCGCCGCCGAGGGTGCCGCTCTTCTTGCGCGCCAGCCAGAGACCGCCGGTCGAGAACGACAGCGTCAGGGCCAGACCGACAATGATCGTCGAGATGGGCAGCGAACTCTGACGGCGGTTTTCCTGGCTTTGCTCGCCGGCGGACTCTTCATCCTTGCCGCCGCCCGGAGGAGGCGTGGTCCCCGGACGAGGCGGAGGAGTGCCGCCCAGTTGGCCGAAGACGCCCGGAGCGGGGCCGCCCATCATGCCGGCAGCGCCGGGAGGAGGACCACCTGCTTGACCGAAGTTGAAGCCCGGGGGGACTCCCTGCATCCCGAAGTTTCCAGGAGGAGGACCGCCCAGAGCGCCGGCGGCCCCGATAATTCCGAAGCCGCCGGCGCCAGCGCCGCCGCCAAAGTTGAAGGCGCCCATCATGGCCTGCATTGGCACCAGCAGACGAGGTTCCGTCGCCTTCTCATCGATTTCGATACTGAGCTTGAATTTGACAGCCTGGGGGACGGGTTGGGGCGGGAACGGCGGGGGCTGGCGCGGGGGAGCCCCGTTGCCCCAAACAGCGGGCGCGGCCAGCAGCAGCGCGGCAGCGCCAAGCACCATGAAATGTCGCATCGGAGACAACCTCCAGGTTCAGATGAGGATTCTTCCCTCACCCAAAGATTGTAGCGATGCGACTGGCGACACAACAGGGAAAACCAAAATCCAAAATCCGAAACTCGAAATCCGAAATCCGAAATAAAGAGCGGCTGCTT
>JBBSDR010000627.1:0-5109 GCA_038240465.1 Gemmatales bacterium | reverse complement strand
GGGGGCACCCGCACGCGACCGCGGGCCAAACACCTCCCGCCGGTTGGGGGTTGGGGGGGCGGTCCCCACCGCCGCACGCGGCAGGTCAGGTCTCGAGGCGGCCTCGCCTTCATGACGATGATAGATGGTGCGCGAGGGGAACGGCATCTCGATCCCGAGTTCGTCGAAGCGTTGCTTGATCCGCCGCAGCAGTTCGCGGCGGACGTCCCACTGCTTCGTGGCCTTCGTCTTCAGCCTCATCTTGAGAAACACGGCCGATTCGCCCAGTGCCTCGATGCCCAGCACCTCGGCATCATCAAGGATCATTGGCCCGAAATGTTCGTCGCGGCGGATTTCCTCGCCAAGGCCGCGGAGGATGCCGAGAACGCGATCGACGTCTTCCTTGTAGCCGATGCCGATCTCGAGGTTCACCTTGGCCCAGCCGTGGCTCATGTTGCTGACCGTCGTGATGGTGCCGTGCGGAACGAAGTGAGCGACGCCGCCGTTGTCGCGCAGCACGGTCATCCGCAGGGTGATCCGTTCCACCTTGCCGCCGACGTTGTTGATCTTGACGACGTCGTTGACGGCATACTGATCTTCCATCAGCACCATGAAGCCGGTGAAGTAGTCCTTGATCAGGTTCTGCGCTCCGAACGCGATGGCCAATCCAAACACGGCCGCTCCGCCCATCAGCGGCACGATGGGGATGCCGACTTCGTCGAGGGTCATGAGCGCACCGCCGCCGAAGATGAAAGCCGACATCGTGGTGCGAAAGACGCCGACGAGAGTGACTGCCCGATCCTCGCCCTCGCGGCCCGTGTGCAGTTTGCCCGCCGCCACGACGCGGACGATCCGCTTGGTGGACATCCGCACTAATGTGTGCAGAAGGAACATGGCGGCGAAGATGGCAAACAGTTTGCCGATGTGGTCGAGCAGCCACTGGAGAAGGTTGTGCGGGTTGAAGGGGTTCTCGAGGGCGCTGACCTTTGAGTGCGCGGCCTTGGCCGCTTCATCGCTCGTAGCCGCGTCCTGAAGGGCCTGGATCTTCCTGGCCTGGGCGCGGGCGAACTGGCCTTGCATGTCGGCCAGCCGGTCGCTGCTGTCGCGCTCCTCGACGCCGGCCTCCTCGGACCGCCTGGCCGCATCTTTGACCTTTTCCAGGGCATTCTCGATCTCATTCGCCGGCGCATGCCGTTCGATCAGCCTGGACTGTTCCTCTTCGAGGTCGGCCTGGTGCAGGTGGGCGAGGGCAAGCTTCTTGCGCGCCGTCTCAAGCAAGCGCTGTTCCAGTTCAACCTGCCGCTGGATGCCTTCCAGATATTCGTTGATGGTGTTGACCTTGTCGTGCGCCTTGAGGGCTTCGTCTTCCTTGCTCTTCGCCGTCGCGCGCGCATCCTTGAGCCGCTTGCTCTCCCGGGCCGCCTTCTCCGCGCTGGTCTCGGCTGGCTTGTCGTTCTCGGGTTTTTTCTTCTCCTGGGCCGGCTTGCTCGTCTCGGGCGGGGATGTCGTCTCGTTCGCGGGTTTCGCCTGCGCCGACGTCTGCGGAGTCAGCCCCATCAGCCCTTCGATGGCCTTCCTCTGGCGATTGATTTTCCCCGGCAGCGAGGCGGCCCTCTCCTGGAGCGTCTTGCGCTCCTGAATGGCGACGTCGAACTCGTCCCGGGCGCGGCGGCGTTTTCGGTCGAGCGACGCCAACTCTTTCTCCATCGCCTCGGCGTCCGCTTTCTTGCCTGCCTTCTTCAACTGCTCCAGTTCGCGATTCTTCTTCAGCCACTGGGCGTCGAGTTCGCGGAACTCCCTCTCGACGCGCTGGAACTCGCTGTTGGGATTGTCGAGTTGCTGCTTGACGCGGGCCAGTTCTTTCTCGTCCTCGTCGATGTACCTCTGCAGCCGGCCGATCTTCTCCGCGTCGCTGCTATTGGGCGGGGGAGCGGGTTTGACGTTGGACGCCGGTTTGGACGGCTGGGCCGGAGGACTGGCAAGACAGAGGGAAACGAAGATCAGACCGAGAGGTGACATGGGTCCTCCAAAGACGGGGTGCCGATGCCCGGACGCGGGGACGCCGGGAGGGCCACATCATACGAACCACCTTCGCGGACACCAGAGCAGTTCGCTGCCACGGGACAGAGAAAAAAGTAGAAATCGTCTACCGCTTCGCGTTGCGGTCTGACATGATGGGCAAGACAGTGAATCAACTCGCAATCAGAGGCGATCCGGAAACTACTCATGAGCGCTGTTCTTGGATTGGGCCGATGGTTGCTGCACGCGGCGGTCGAGGCGATTGCTCCGGTGATCGGCGGCTGCGCGGCGGCCCTCGTCGGCAACCAGTGCGGCAACACGCGCCTGGGCCGCGCTATCGGCGGTGGCGTCGAGAGCGCCATCGATTACTTCGGCAAGCTCATCGTCGAGAAATGGCTGGGCGATTCTCGGAGTCGATCCGCTGAGGAACAGCGGCAAGCGCTCGCGGAACTGGCGGCGATGCCGCCCGCCGAGGTTCGGCGCGAGACGGAAGAATTACTGGCCAACCTGCATCTGTCGTTCCTGGATGCGGACAGGCAAGTCGCTCTCGACTATCTGACCGCCATTCCGCAAATGCTGTCGCGCACGCTGCGCCATGCCGCTGCTTCCCGCAAACGAACGGTACTCGGGGGCGAGGCGGTGGACGAGGCGGCAGCATTGTTGCGCCTGTTGCCGGTCGAAGTTCCTCCCTATGCCGTCCCCTGCGAGTTACCCGGCACGACTTATCAACTCGAAGCACTGATCGGCGAGGGGGGGTTCGGGACGGTCTATCGCGCCTCCGATCCGCTGATGCGTTACCTGCCGCTGGCGATCAAGTTCTGCCGCGATCTGTCTGCCCTGCCTGTACTGCGGCGGGAGCGCGACAACCTCGAACTGCTGATCCGGGCGGGAGCGGAAGTCTGGTCTCCGCGCGTGGTGCGGCTTTGTGGCTACAACCTGGACCATGTCACGCCGTTTCTGATCTACGAGTACGTTCCCGGCGGCGATCTTGCCTCGACGATCGCGGACCGGATCGAACGGCCAACGGTTGACGAGATCGTGAAATGGATCAAGGGCATTACCGAGGGCCTTGCGTTTGCTCATCAGCATGGAATCGTTCACCGCGATTTGAAGCCGTCCAATGTGTTGCTCGCTCCTGACGGCGTCAAGCTCGCGGATTTCGGCATCGGCGGCACGGCGGCGAAGGCAACCGATTCTCAGCGCCTCGCCTCGGCGGCAGTGAGCCTGATGCGCGGCGCGGGAACGCCGCTCTACATGTCGCCCGAACAGCGGCGAGGTGAGGCGCCCGATCCCCGGCACGACCTCTACAGTCTGGGAGTGATCTGGTATCAACTGCTGCTCGGCGACTTATCGCGAGAGCTTCATCCCGGCTGGGAAGAAGAACTGCGCGAGGAGGTCCGCGTCCCGGAGTCGCACATCGAACTGATCCGCCGCTGTGTGGGAGCGACCCGGAAACGTCCTGCCAATGCGGGAGAACTCCTCGCCCTGTTGAGTGAACCGCACACCGCGGCCGACGATGGCACCGTGCCGCTGCAACTGCTGGAGATGATTCGCCTGTTGCGCGAGACGCACGAAGCTTGCGATCGCGATTCGCACCCGTCAACCGGGGCGCGGGTCGGAAGCATCTTTCTCGCCATTGGTGCGTTTCTCCTCGGCTACATCGTGATGGCCGGAATGGGTCAGGCTATCCTGGTTGGCCTGATGGCGCTGCGAGGAGACTCCAGTCACGAATTGCACGTCTCATTCACGATCTTGTGGGTGCTTATTGCCCTGGCCGGCGTGGTCGGTTCAGTCTGGTTTGCCATTCGCGCGCGGAGGCGCTTCTTGCGGCGTTCCTCGCTTCGACGAGCGGAGCCGTATCGTCGCGTCATCGCGCTGCATGCCGACGTGCTGCTGAACGTCTTTCCCGAGGCGGTGAAGGCCTGGGGTGGACGCGAGGTCCTTTTGCAGCACCATTCCGTCGAGCAAATCAACCGCGAGTTGGAAGCACGCACGGCAGTGGCGCCCGCCGATCGGCGGCGAACGTTCCGTGTCGAGTCCGTCGCTTCCGCGCCGACCGAGGGACTGAATCGGCTGGAGCAGGCGACTCTCGCGCCCGCGCCTCAATTGCCTTCCGCGCCACCCTCGAATCTCGGGACCGAGATGCTTCGGGAATTGATCTGGCACTATGTCGATGGTCATGCGGCCGTGGAAGCCGCGCGGAAGACGCCGAAGAAGATTGCAACCCTCGCCGCAATCATCGGCTATTACAGCTTCGGGATTTTCGGGGGAGTGACGATTGCCTTGCCGGTGCTGTTCGTGGTGTTCTACGGTGAGGTGATTCATCGAGCGATCTATATTCCCATCATCGCCATCATCGGAGCGACCATTAGTGGTGTTGGGGCCTTTCTGGTGTGCCGCTGGTTCCTGCGTTATCAGCTGCGCTTGCGAACCGAACAACCGCTGAGCGAACTGGGGAAGCGCGTCGATTTTCTGATCCGGGCTTTCCCCGAAGCGACAGCGGAATGGGGCGGACGCGAAGCCCTGATGCGCCAGGGCGCCGCTCCCGCGATGTCCTGGCGATTGCAGCGACTCTTGTAATCCTGTCGCAGAGCGAAACGCAAGCAAGACGTGGCGTGAGGTGACGATTTCGGGTATCTTCAACCTCGCTTTCGCCGCGAACCAGGATCGGACGTATGAAGCTCAAGGTAATCATTCACGAAGCGGAGGAAGGAGGCTTCTGGGCCACCGTTCCCGCTCTTCCCGGCTGTGTCAGCGAAGGCGAAACGCGCGAAGAGATCCTTGCCAACATCTGCGAAGCCATCGAATGCTATCTCGACGTTTCGGAGGATGAGTTGTGAGTCGCTACTCGCCGAATCGACGCCACTTCCTCGCAGCAGGCCGCTGCCGCTGAGCAATGGCAAGGTGATTCGCCAGTTGTTCTGAGCAGCGATGTCTTTCAGGGAATAAGTAAGGGCGGCCCGATTGCTCGGACCGCCCTTGTTTTGCTTTCGGAGAATCGTCTACTTCAGGACCTGGGAGGAGGAAGGCTCTCGGACGAGCCCGGCCGGCGGGGGCTAACCCCCCGCCGGAACGGGGACTCGCAACGTTACTCCAGACCGGCGGGGGGTT
>JBBSDR010000626.1:0-5111 GCA_038240465.1 Gemmatales bacterium | reverse complement strand
TCATCGACCGGCACGAACTCGAAGTAAACGCCATGATCCGGCAGCAAGCGCGGCAGGCCGTGGCGCGGGTCCTCAATGGCGACAACGCCTTCGGGCCGCACGCACGCCTCCATGAGCAGCACCCGCCGCTCGCCGATCAGTTCCGCGAGTTGTTCGCGCGTCGGGTCCGCCGGGCTGCGCGAGTAGAGGACGACTTCGAGCATGGGCCAGGCTTCACGAAGGGAGGCTCGTCCCTTCTGTTCGCGGAGGAGAGCGGCAAGGCCAGCGAGCCGGGCGGTGTTGCCAACGAGGCAGGTGACCGGCAGCGAGGCGGCGCGGGCGGAGAGATCGAGCAGCGAGCCATCGCCGGAGTAGGGAGCGACAGCGGTATAGGGCCGGAGTAAGGCCGGCAGTTGCGACAGGGTCAGTTCTTCGAGGTTGGCCGAGCGCGCGCCGCGCAGGGGAGTGAGAGCCGCCCCGCCGCCGACGAACAGGAGTGTTCCGGAAAGCAATCGCGCCTGAGGCCGGGCGTTGACGGCGAGGGCGAGGGCGGTGAGCAGGGCGGTACGGTGCGTCTGCACCAGGTCGGCGGTGACGATGAGCGGTGAGGCGGGCGCGTTGCAGGTGGCGAGATAGTGAACGGGTCCAGGCCAGGTGGCGGCGTCGCCGTGCGTCAGGGCGTCGCCGTAGCGCTGCCAGAGGTCGGAGGCGGAACGCAGCGGCACGAGCCGGCGAAAGTCGTCTTCGGTGCGGAGTCGGGCGAAGTCATGATCGCGAGCGAAGAGAGTGCGCTGGGCCTGGTGAACGAGGCGTTCGAGGACATGGACCTGGGCGCGGGCGGGCTGGAGGCGGTCGAACCCGAGCAGGCGCCGGCGAGCGCGGCGGCGGAAGAGGGCATCCGCCACGCAGCGGCCGAGCCGCGACGTGAGCAGCCGATCGAGCATGCCAAGGCGCTCCACTGCGATGTCCGGGGTTCAAGGGTGCGAGTTCGAGTTACAGATCTTCGCCAACTCACAGAGTACGGAAAAGAGCATACCGGGGGAAGGTCCAAAAGAAGCTGGCTCGGCAAGAGTGGGCTGCACAGGAAAAGTAGCCTGTTTCTTCCTTGCGAGGTTCTGGCGCGAGCGCGGGGGTATCGAGGCAAACCCCTCGGTTGCGCTCGGAGCTGGTCCCTATCGATACAACTTCGCAACGCGGTCAGCTCTCAGCAGGGGCGTTTTGAGGCAAATGGCGGCGTCCTGTCTTTTTCGCTGAGCGCCGAAAGCGCGGTGAGCTACGATGGTGGCGGCGCAGGATTCGTTTCGTTTCACCTGCTCGACACCCCCTGGGTGGCGAAAATCCGTCCGTGGTGCGCGCCGAACTCCACCGCCCGCGGAGTCGCCGCAGTCTCGACTGACAAACTGCTCGGCGGTAGCTCGATCAATACCGAAATCAGTGGATTGGCTTCGCCGATGGAAGGGTGTTCGCGTCCGGCACCGGTCCCGTTACGGTATTTCACGAAGCCGAGGCGACTGGACTGCACTCGTTCTTCGTCTGCGTTGGCACGGAGGAAGAACCGTGCCGTATCCGGCGTGTTGCGTCCCCTTACGACATCCACTACCCCGGCGAAACGGCGCCAACAGCTCTCGACATCGGTCATCTTGAGCGGAAGGGTTCGTGCGTGTGTCCTGTAGCTGCCTTTTTCCCTTGCGTAGCTGACCGGGGAGCTTTACACTCAAATTGAAATTGGACAAGCAAGTCGCAGTCTTCTTCCGATGTCTTGAGCGGAATTGTTCGTACCGGCTTGATTGACCTACTTGAGGACGCTGGAGATGCTCTTCAGAAACATCGCGCGTGCGTTTGTCAAACACATCGGCAACGCCGTGGGTTTTGGTCTGGTCGGGGATATCGCTATCGACGTCTGGGACAGTTGGAGTCAGGAAGGGAAGGACCAGCAGGAGAAACTGGCCGAAGTGCAGCAGCTGGCACAGCAGTCCGCGGGCGAGACTCGTGAGTTGGCCTCGACGACCGCTCTCGAAGTCGCGGCCGATCAGCCGGAGGCAGTCCGGGAGAGTCTCCGGACTTACCTCACGCAGGTTCCCGCGATGGTCCGTCAGTCCATGCGCCGGCCTGCCGATCCACCAGGCAAGACAGTTCCCCCTGGCCTCGCCATGACGAAGCCCGAAGACCTCCTGACGTTCCTGCCAACAAAACCATCGCGCTTCAAGATCGGTGACAGGCCGCTGCCGGGAGTGGACTGGGAACTGGTCGAACTACTGGGCGTCGGCGGCTTCGGAGAAGTCTGGAAAGCGCGGAACCAATACTTCGACGGCGTTGCCCCCGTGGCCCTCAAGTTCTGTCTCGACCCCGAAGCCTCGCGCACCCTCCGGCACGAGGCGGCCGTGCTGAATCAGGTAATGCGGCAGGGTAAGCACGCGGGCATCGTGCAGCTTCAACACAGCTATCTGAGCGCGAACCCGCCCTGTCTGGAATACGAGTATGTCCAGGGCGGAGACCTGACCGGGCTGATTCATGACTGGCATCGCACGGGCAGCTTCTCGGTGGAAAAGGTGACAGCCGGCATGCTGCAACTGGCGGAAATCGTGGGGTTCGCGCACCGGCTCGATCCGCCCATCGTCCACCGCGATCTCAAGCCGGCGAACATCCTTCTCCAGCAGGGCCAGGGAGGCACTGTACAACTGAAGGTGGCTGATTTCGGCATCGGCGGCGTTGCGGCCAGCAAGGCCATCAAGGATTCGGCCAAGGGGCTCCCGGAAGGACTGATGATGACCGCCGTAGCGACGGGAACATACACTCCGCACTACGCCAGCCGGCAACAAATGAGTGGGATGGCAGCCGACCCGCGCGATGACGTCTATGCACTTGGTATCATCTGGTATCAGATGGTGACGGGCAACCTGAACGCTGATCGTCCTGGCGGTACACGCTGGAAGCAGAAAGCCGCTGAGCGGGGGATGAAGCCCGAACTGGTGGACCTGCTCGAACGCTGTTTCGAGGAGGAACCGGACGACCGCCCTCGCGATGCGGCCGAGTTGGCCGAGCGGTTGAAGCCCCTGGTTGGCCCGGTAAATAGCCCAAGTGCGCGGGCGGGGCCTGAGGAAAGGAGGGGAGACAAAACCGAGGATGGAAATGGCGGAGGCCAAAAGGTTGGTAATGACGAAGATGGCAGCAGCGAGAAACCCATCCGAGACTGGCCGGAGGACAAGTTCCTGGCCCTACTTGCGGACACGCGAAAAGACAAAGGTCCGGCCGAGGTGGCGGTGGTGCGGCGGCTCATCGACTGGTTCAAGCAGCAGGGGTTGCGCGTCACGATCATGAAGCGCGGCAAGGCATCGCTGTTCCCCATGCTGGACCACCACGGCAAGGAACACTGGATGGTCGTCATCCGCACAGACGGCCGGATGGAGATTCCCTTCCAGCACATGCTGAAGAATGCCCAGCAACAGGAGAAACGAGGCGAGATTTTACGGCGGCTGAATGCGATCCCAGGCATTTCGATTCCGGAGGAGGCCATCAGCAAGCGGCCGAGCGTTTTCCTGTCGGTCTTCAGCAACGAGGCAGCTCTGGGGCAGTTCCTGGAAATCTACCGTTGGTATCTGGAGCAAGTCCGGTCAGCTTCACATGGACGCGGCAACGAGGAGGAGTCAGGGGACAAAACCGACAAGGAGACGCGACTCGACGAACAAGCGGAGTCAGTCGATCCCCATCCCGATAATGACGAAGCTCACAAGTCGCTGCGGCCAGGCAACGTCGCCGTCGAGCCGCTGGAACAGGATTTAGGTATCCTCATGATCGGTGAGGAGAGGCAGTTTGAATTGACGCTGACCAACTTGGGCGACCACTTGCTGCCCGTGAAGATTGTGGTGGTCGATACACCCTGGCTGACTCTCGGCGAAGAACAGAGTGCCTCCGAGCAAAGCTTCCAGCTGACACATGAATTGAAGGTACCCGTTTACGTTCGTGGTGCCATGCTGCGGGCGAAAAATGTACCCCTCGAAGGGAAGCTTGTCGTTGATTCCAATTGTGGCGACCCGGTGACGATCACCGTCAAGTGTATCGTCCCGGTCAATCCCTTCCCAGGGAGCGGTCCCCTGGCCGGGGCATGCAGCCCGCGCCAGGTGGCCGAGAGGGCAAAGGACAACATACGCACCGCGATCCCGTTCTTCGAGAATGGCCAGGTTGCTGAGTGGTACCAATCGAACGGTTGGGTTTACCCGGTCGAGGGACCGACGGCTGGCGGCATCGCCACTGTGCAGCAGTTCTTTGAAGCGCTTGGACTGGCAACTCCGCCGAAAGTCAACATCAATCATCGTTCCGTGACAATGCAAGGGGACGTCGGCGCGCAGAACCTCTCTTTCGTCCTTGAGGTGAAGACCGAGGAAAAACGGCCCGTTTACGCGTGGGGAATCTCGAATCAGACGTGGCTCGAAGTGAGCCGGTCCAGGCACAACGGCCAAGTCGCCGCTCTGACTCTGATCGTCCCCCAAGTTCCCGACTGTCCCGGCGAGACGCTGACCGCCCAGGTTACGGTCCAGTCCAACGGCAATCAGCAGTTCATCATTCCGGTAACTCTCCTGATTGGGGGCAATCCGGTGGGACAAGCCAAAAGCTAAAAGCCGCGCTGCACGCTGCGATTGTCGGTGGAGCGGATCAGGTGCGGGCATACAGCAGCTTACCCTCACGAGTTGCCGGCCATTCGATCGTGTCCACATAGTCCTTGCGCCATGAGAACTCTTCCGGGGTGGTGACGAGGACATCGATGGGGATGTGAATGTCGTGCAGTGCCATGCGTATCTCGATGCCCATGTCGGCAACAGATCCTTCAACCGGCATCACGATGAGTAAATCCACATCGCTATCCGGTCCCGCGTCGCCGCGCGCTTGCGAGCCGAACAGGATGATCTTCTCCGGAGCGAACTTGTTGACGATCCGCTTGACCATCCGGTCAATCTTTTCTTGCACCGTTGTTGGGTTCTTGACCCTGGGCATTCAACTACTCCATTGATGGCCTGTCTCCATGACGATTATTACCCCGGCATGAAAGTGAATCAGCGAAGCTCTGTCGCCGCCGCCCGGCTTGTCCGGGCGGAGCGCTGTTTGGATACCAGAGGGCCGATGTCCTTCTCCCTCCT
>JBBSDR010000625.1:0-5123 GCA_038240465.1 Gemmatales bacterium | reverse complement strand
GAAGGCGGCCCCCCCGCGCCGGTTTGTGTGAGCCGGTGACATGATTGACAAACCGTGGCCCGCCGCTGGGGGATTAGCTATACGCACGCAACGCCGAATGCGCCGAGACGGCTTGTTACTTGCTCAACCCGTCCAGCAGTTTGATCAGCGGCATGAACAGGGCGATGACGATGGTGCCGATGATCAGGCCCAGCAAGACCGTCATCATCGGTTCCAGCAGCTTGATCAGGCCCTCGACCAGCACGTCCACTTCCTCGTCGTACACGTCGGCGATCTTGTAGAGCATCGAGTCGAGGTCGCCGGTCTCCTCGCCGACGTCGATCATGTTGACGACCATGTCATCGACCAGCTTGCTCTCCTTGAGCGGCTGCGAGATCGTGTCGCCCTCGCGGATCGACTCGTAGACGCGCGTAAACATCCGCTCGAAAACCGCGTTGGTACACGTCTCGCGGACGATGGCCAGGGCTTCGAGGATTGGCACGCCCGAGGCGATCAGGGTGCCGAGCGTTCGCATCGACCGGGCCACGTTCGTCTTTTCGATCAGGCCGCCGATGATAGGGAGCCATAAGTAGAGCCGATCGAGCGCGTACGAACCGGCCTTGCTGAGGCGAATGAGTTTGATCATCAAGTAGAACCCGAGCGGAAACAGGGGCAGCACATACCAGTACTCGGTGAACCAGCGCGACGTCTCCATCAGCCACTCGGTCAGCGCCGGCAGCTTCATCTTGAAGTCCTTGAAGATCTTCTCGAACTTCGGGATGATATAGATCATGATGAAGGTCAGGATCAGCACCGCCACCAGGATGACGACGCTCGGATAGATCATGGCGCCGACGATCTTGCGTTTGAGGCTCTGGGCCTTCTCCTTGAAGTCGGCGAGGCGTTTGAGAATGACTTCCAGGGCGCCGCCGGCCTCGCCGGCCTTGACCATGTTGACGTAGAGGCGATCGAAGCACTTCGGATGCTTGCCGAACGCCTCGCTGAGCGAGTTGCCGGACTCGACGTCCTCGACGACGTCGATGAGGGCGTTCTTGAGGGTCCCCGGTTTCATCTGATGTTCGAGGATCTTCAGCGAACGCAGCACGGGCAGTCCGGCGTCCTGCAGGGTGGAGAACTGGCGCGTGAAGGTGCAGAGCATCTTGGAGGACACGCCGCCGATGGCCCAGACCTGGCCCTTCTTGCGTTTGCCCTTACCCTTCTTGTCCTTGCCGCCCTTGCCGCCCTTGCCCTTGGCGGCCACTTCGGTGATTTTGGTCACGAAGTAGCCCATGTTGCGGATTTTCTGCTGCGCTTCCTCTTCGCTGGCGGCGTCAACGGCGTCTTTCACCTCGCCGCCGGTCGTGTCCATTGCTTCAAACTTGAACGTTGCCATGATTTCGCCCTCTCTTTGTCAATTGGTGGATTGGTGAATTTGTGAATTTGATGGCTCAGTGTTTTGGCCATCCTCTGATCCGGAAGAGCAGAGAACAGGGCAATCAAATTCACAAATCCACAAATTCACCAATTCACCAATCCTCATCCCTCATCGTCCAGCACCGTCTCGCGGACGATTTCATCAATCGTCGTGTGTCCGTTGAACATCGCCCGCAGGCCCGACTCGCGCAGCGTCGTCATGCCGGACTTGCGGCACGAATTGCGCAACTGATCGGTTGAGGTGTTGCCCGAAATCAGATCGCGCAGATCGTCGTTCATCACCACCAGTTCGTAAATGCCCATACGGCTGCGGTAGCCCGTATTGTTGCAGCGGTCGCAGCCCCGGCCGAAGAAGATCGACTTGCCCTTCATGTCCTCAGGCTTGAGGTTCAGCTCCATCAACTGTTCTTCACCCGGCGTGAAGTCCGTCCGGCAGTCCTCGCAAATCTTGCGAACGAGCCGCTGCGCCAGCACCCCCTCGACCGTCGCGGTGATCAAAAACGGCTCCAGTCCCATGTCGCGCATACGCGTGATCGAACTCGGCGCGTCGTTGGTGTGCAACGTGCTGAAGACGATATGTCCCGTCAGCGCGGCTTGCACCGCGATCTGCGCCGTCTCCAGGTCGCGGATCTCACCGACGAGGATCTTGTCGGGGTCCTGCCGCAGGATCGAACGCAGCGCCACGGCAAACGTCATTCCGATCTCGTGATTGATCGGACACTGAATGAGGCCGTCGATCTCGTACTCGACCGGGTCTTCCGTCGTGATGATCTTGTCGGTGATGACGTTCAGTTCGCTCAGCGCGCTGTAAAGCGTCGTCGTCTTGCCGGCCCCGGTCGGACCCGTCACCAGGATGATGCCGTTGGGCTTGGCGATCAGCCCGCGGAAGGTGGCCAGCATCTTCGGGTCCATGCCGATCTTGTTCAGATCGAGATTGATGACCGAGCGGTCGAGGACGCGGATGCAGACGCTCTCGCCGAACATCGTCGGCAGAATGCTGACGCGCATATCGACGCGATGGCCGCCGACGTTCAGTTCGATGCGGCCGTCCTGAGGCACGCGACGCTCGGCGATATCGAGGTTGGACATGACCTTGATACGGCTGCTGATCGCGGTCCCGAGATGCCGGGGCGGCGGCACCATCTCGTACAGGACGCCGTCGCAGCGCATGCGGATCTTGTACTCGTCCTCGAACGGCTCGAAGTGAATGTCCGACGCCTTGTCCTTGATGCCGAGCAGGAACACCATGTTGATCAGCTTGCGGACGGGAGCGGCGTCGGCCATTTCCAGCATGTCCCCCAGGTCCATGCTCTTTTCGTTGCCGAACTTCTTCGGGTCGATCCCGGTCTCCAACTCGTTGATCAGGTCGATGATCGACTCTTCCTTGCCGGCGTAAAACCGGGGCGTGGCGTCGGCAATGGCCTTGGGAGTCGCCAGCGTCGCCACCACATCGGTAATGCCGAGCAAGTTGCGCAGGTCGTCCACGGTCGAGAGGTTGCTGGGATCGCCGATGGCGATGGTCAGCACCTTGTCCTTGAACGAGATGGGCAGGACCTTGTAGGTGGAGGCCATGATTTCCGAGACGAGAGAGGTCGCTTCCGACTGCGGCTTCAGCTCGTCGAGGTTGACGACGCGCAGGCCGTTCTGCTCGGCCAGGGCGGTCAGCAGCTGGTCCTCGTTGATCAGGCCGCGCGCCACGGCCGCCTGACCGGTCAACTGGCCGCCGCTCTTGGCCTCCTCGAGAATGTCCCAGATCTGGTCCTCGTCGATGAAACCGAGATCCACCATGACCTGGCCGAGCTTGCGCCGCCCGCTCTTGTCGGTCTTATCCCGGCTCGGTTTCCTGGGCGCCTTGTCTGCCGGGCCCTTGCCCAGCGGCGGCTTCGCGGCTGGCTTTGGCGCCGCGCCGGGCGCGGGCTTCGCCGGGACACCAGGCGCAGGCTTCGGCGGTGTCGCTCCGGCTGGCTTCGGCGCGGGCGCAGAGGGCTTCGGCGCAGGGCCAGTGGGCCGCGGCGGCGGCGCCTTGGCCGGTCCGGGAGGCGGAATCGGTTTCTTGGGAGCGTTCGGATCGTTCGGTGTCGCCATGATGCAGATCCCTGCCGCGGTGCCACTCCACCCTTCGTCAGTCCTCAATCCTCATCCTCTTCCTCTTCCTCGTCTTCATTCTCGTCTTCATCCTCATCCTCATCCTCTTCCTCGTCATCCGTCCCGAGACCGCGTTCCGCCTGGGCGATCTTGGCCGCCAATTCGGTCGGCTTCTGGGCGCGCATCAGCACTTCTTCCTTCTCGACCAGCCCGTCCTTCCACATCTTGAAGAGGTTGTCATCGAGCAGGAACATGCCATACTTGCGGCCTGTCTGGATCGAGGAGTCGATGCGATACGTCTTGTTCTCGCGGATCAGGTTGGAGATGGCCGGCGTCATCACCAGCATCTCGTAGGCGGCGATGACGCCTTCCGGCTTCTTGGGGACCAGCGCCTGCGACAGCACCCCGATCAGGGCCGTCGAGAGTTGCGTGCGGATTTGGTCCTGCTGTTCCTGCGGAAACACGTCGATGATGCGGTTGACCGTTGAGGAAGCCGACGAGGTATGCAGCGTGCCGAAGACGACGTGGCCGGTCTCGGCTGCCTCGATGGCCGCGTGAATCGTCGAGAGGTCGCGCATCTCGCCGACGAGGATGATGTCGGGGTCCATACGCAGCGCCCGGCGAATCCCTTCCTTGAAGTCCGGCACGTCCACGCCGATCTCGCGCTGGTTGACCGTGCAGCGCTGATGCTTGTGGTAGTACTCGATCGGGTCTTCGAGGGTGATGATATGGCGTTCGTAATTCGCGTTGAGCCAGTTAATCATTGACGCCAGGCTCGTCGTCTTTCCGGAACCCGTCGGCCCCGTGACGAGGACCAAGCCGCGTGGACGGGTGATCAGACGCGGAATGGCCGCCGGCATGCCGATCTGCTCGAAGCTCAAGAACTGGCTCGGAATGCGCCGCAGCACGAGACCGATGTTGCCGCGCTGCTTGAAGACGGCCACGCGGAAGCGGTAGCCATCGGTGAACTCAATAGCGAAGTCCGATCCACCCTTCTCCTGCAACTCCTGCTGGCAGCGGTCCGGGGTGATCGACTTCATCAGGCTGGTGGTGTCTGCCGGCTCAAGGTCCTTGGCGTCGAGGCGGCGCATGCGGCCATGATGGCGGATGACCGGAGGCTGGCCGACCGTGATGTGCAGGTCGCTCGCCTTCATCTGGATGACGGTCTGCAGCAGTTTATCGATGTAGACGTTTCCACCAGCCACGGGACGTCTCCTGATTCTTTGCTCGTTGAGTTTCGCTCCCGAGCTATTCGCATTATTTCTTCCAACCGACGCCGGACAATCCATTGCAGTCAGTATTGCCGGAATTGTTCCGCTCCCGCGCCTTTCCCGAAACCCCGCGCCTCGGGTCCCGGTCCCGCGCCCCGGGTCCGGTCACGCGCCCCGGGTTCCGAGGACTCCACCCGGGGCTTTATTCGGGTCACCCCTGCTGGGGTTCAAGACGCAAGAGGCTGCGCCTCTTCTCTTGAACCCTTTACGGGTGGCTCGAATAAAGCCCCGGGTGGAGTCCTCGGAACCCGGGGCGCGTGACCTGAACCCAAATCGAACCGACCGCGTGTCCTATTCCGAATCCGACAGAGGCCCTCAGTCTTCGTGATGGCAAGTCGTCAGGACCTCATCGAG
>JBBSDR010000624.1:0-5128 GCA_038240465.1 Gemmatales bacterium | reverse complement strand
CTTGGTGGTCACTTCGACGGTGCCTTCGCCGACGCGGGTGCCGTGTCCCAGGGCCCAGACGCGAATCTTCCAGCCGGTCAGGTTCTCGGGCATGGCCAGGGAAATCTCGGCGATGCCTTCCTGGTTGGTCGTCAGAGAGCCGTTCCAGTAGGCAGTATCGGCAAAGTTCTTACGAACCGTTGGCTCGACTCCCGGAGGTGCCTTCTGAGCGGGTTTCTGGTCGTCCTCGTCCATTCTCTTGAGCTTGTCGCTGGCATCCTTCTCCCCGCCGGAACGACCGCCGAAGCCCTTGGCGGCAGCTGCTTCCAGTACCGCTCCGTCTCCCTTACCGTCCGCCTTGCGGTTCATCTGGCGTTCCCTGCCCTCGCCGTTCTTGGCGAGTTGGTCCGCGACCATTTCACCGAAGATGCCGAGGTTGGACATGCCAATCTCGGTGTGCCGCAGTTCGTTGCCGAACCAGCGATTCACACTCGTCTCCGTCTGCGGATTGTGGTGTCTCCGCCACTTCCAAAAGAACTCCTTGATCTCCGGCACGTTCGATCCGCCCGAGATGTACTCCACCGCCCGATCGTAAATCGACATCACCGTCGAACCCACGAACGGCTTGCCCTCCGCATCCGTCAGCTTCACCTTCACGGCAGCACGCTCGCCCGGCTTGTACTCGCTCTTGGACGGCAGCACCTCCACATTCAGGATTCGCTTTTCCGGCGGCACCACTACCTCGCGAACTTCCGTGTACACATTGCCGCCGTGGACCGTCAGCGCCTCGACGAAGAAGTTGGGCATGTCACGCTGCACCACCGTCAACTCGTCCTCGATACTCTTGCCCTTCATCCGCAGCATCTTCGGCTTCTGATACACTCCCGCCGGACGCGCGAACAGCAGCACCGTTCCGTCTTTCTGGTTGCTGTTCACCAGCAGTTTCACCTTCTCGCCCGGATGATACTCGCGCCTGTCCGTTACCAGTTCGATGTCGTTGAAGCGATAGTCGCCACGGTCCCCTTCCCCACGAATCACGAAGACGTAACCGCCCTCGATCGTGTGCTTCTTCGAGTCCGTTACCTTGTACGACAACCGATACTGACCCGCCTTCGACGCCTTCATCTGCTGCCGGGCCTTGCCCTCCACGTCCGTATCCACCTGCCACGTCTGCACGGCCTTCTCGATCGGTTTGGCGTCCTTGTCGTAGCTGACGCCATACAGCGTCAACTCGCCCTTGCCCTCGACCGGCTTGCTGTCCAGCGTGTGGGCGCTGAACTCGGCACGGATCGTGTCGCCAACTCGATAGTGGCCGCGGTCCACCCATGAAAACACCTTGAACGGCTTCCGCGCCACCAGCACGTTGCCCGTGCCAACAATCGTCCGCCGCGACTCATCCGTCACCTCGGCGCTGATGACGTACTTGTGGTCCTGATCCGGATGCAACGCCTTCGCTGGCAGCGTATCGATCGGCACCTTGATGACGCCGTCCGGACCAATCGGCAACTCCATTTCCAACACGACCTCGGGCTGCTCCCAGTTGTTGCGGTGCATCCAACTCGGGAAGGGACGCTTGCAGCCCCACTCGCCGAAGCCGGGGAACCAGTTGTAGTCCGACGCGAACCACCAGTAGCCCGGACCATAGAACCAGTCCCAACGGCCACGCGGATACCAGTCGCTGCTGTAACTCGAACGCAGCACCTTGATCTTCACCTTGGCGTTGACCACCGGAGCGCCAAAGTAATACTTGGCCTCGATCGTGGCGTCGATCGCCTCGCCCAACTGCACCGGTTCCTTCGGCGCCTCGATCTTCACCTCGAACTCGGGCTTCTTGTACTCCTCGACCCGGAAACTCGACGCGCCCACCCAGTGATGCACCGGACGCTCGATCTGGATGCCATACGTTCCCAGTGTCGCATCCTTGGCCAGGTCCAACTCGTCCGACAGACCGGCACGCTCGTCGGCCTTGAGCGTCTTCTCGTAGACCTTCTCGCCCTTGGGATTGTTGATCCGCACCAGGAAGCTCTCGCCGGCAAACGGCGAATTGTCGTCCTGATCGTACTTGGCATGACGCACCCAGGCCTTGAACTGCACCTTCTGGGCCGGACGATAGACCGGCCGATCGGTCATGACGAAGGTCTTGGTAGCGTTGTACTCGGGGTCGTAGCCGTTGCCGTACCAGACGCCATTGAAGCCGAGATAGGCGAAGCGGTCGGCCCCGCCCTCGCCGGCCTTGGCCTTGCGGGCGATCACCAGCCAACTGTACTCGGCGGGCAACGTCTTGCTGCCGAGGTAGAGCAGGCCGTCGGCGTCGCTGAACTCGGCGAAACCAGTGGTGTCAATCTTCCACTGGCCCAGCTTCGGGTCGGTGTACGTTGTCTTGTAGCCGAAGAACTCGAGGTTGGCCTTCTCGACCGGCGTCCCCGTGGCGGCGTCGGCCACATAGTACATGGCCTGGCCATCGAGTTGCTTCTTGGCGATGACGGTGTCGTTGAGCCAGATGATGACCCGGCTCAGGTTGCCGTTGGCCATCTGGGCCGTCACCAGATACGCGCCCGGTTTGGTCAGCGGCGTCTTGACGGTGATTCGGCTATCGACGTGGTCGGCTTCGGGTTTGAGGTCGAGGTCCCACGAGGCCACCTTGTCGCCGAGGTATTGCTTCTCGTTCTTCTCGACGAGGCGATAACCGATGTTGGCGATGTTGACCTTTTCCCACAGATCCTGGCGGTTGGCCGGGTTGGCCTTGAGGAACGCCTTGACGTCGTTGAGCAACGCCTCGACCTTGATGGCATGGGCTTCGAGCGCGACCTTGCTGCCGTTGCGGAAGCGGAACTCGACGGTCCCCTTGGTCCCCGCCGTCTGCGGTTGGTTGGTCTCGAAGCGTCCCCAGTTGCCAGCGATCTGGTCCAGACGCTTGCGGCGAGACTCCAGGTGGCCGGCACCGTATTCCTCGATGGCCTTGGTCCACGCCTTCTCGGCGGTCACATACTGGCGGCGATTCTCGAACTCGCCGGCCAGTTGATCGCGGGCCGACTCACCCGGGCCGGACTTGCCGCGGTTGGCGACCTTCTCCCAGACCTTGAGGTAGTTGAACTCGTCGGGCAGGCTGAAGCGTTTGATGCCGTTGGCCAGCCGGGCGATGGTCTCGGTGTCCTTGAGGGTGTGCAGAGCAAAGGGGCCACTCTGGTCCTTCTTGTCGTCGTCGCCGCGGCGTGCGCCATAGTAGCCCATGGTCTGAACGCCGAACTGCTGATGCAGGAAAGCGGCGAACAGCATGTCAATCTCGCTGACCCGTGCGGGCGCGAACTCGGCAGCCTGGGAGAGCATCCAGCGCCAGCGTTCGCCGTCGGTGGAGGAGATCTTGTATTCCTTGGGGACCCGGTGCAGGACGGGGTCGCCCTTGTCATCGACGGGAGCGAGACCGCCGCGATTGCCGTAGTAGCGGTAGGCGTCCTCGTAATCGGGCAGTTCGCCGATATTGGTGAGGTACTGCAAACGCCAGGCTTCGTGCCAGCCGGCGCCGTTGACGAGCATGTTGGCGAAGTCGAGATGGAACTGAGCGAGGGCGTTCTTGTCGGTCTCTTTCGTGGTGCGGGCGAGGGCCTGTTCCATCAGTTGCAGGGCGCGAACGCGGTCGCGTTGATAGGTGGAGACATACTTGCCGCCGCCGCGTTTGTGTCCGCGATAGAACTTGCCGGCGACGATGAAGCCATACTTTTCGGTGCGGTTGAAGGACTGAGCGGCGGTGTGGAGGAGTCGCCAGTTGTCCTTGTGGACGGCGATGACGGCTTCGCGGAAGTCGTCGAGTTCATCGGAGCGGCCGAGGTTGCGAAGGGCGTCGATGCCGAGGTTGAGGTCGTCGCCGACCTTGAGGGGATCGTCCTTGGGATCGAGGGCGAGTTTGCGGAGTCCGTCGTAAGCGTCCTTGTAATTGCCGGCCTTGAAGATCTTGGCGATATCGTCGCGATTGGTGGGGGGTGCTTGCTGGCTGACGGCCAGATGCAAGCCGATGACGAACAGGCAGGCGAGGGCCATGCCCAGGACCGCCGCTCTTCGATTACCTCGCATGATCGTTATCCTCTGGGGTGGAGAAGCCCATACTCGACAAGGGGAGCCGACCCCTGAAATCAGGTTCGATAGTTGATTAGACGATAGCCACGGCGCGACGGATTGTTCCGTCTTCCTGAAATGAGTCTATCCTGCACCGCCGGCCATCGGCGATGAGTGCTATCGTATGCGGCCGAAGGGCTGGAAGCAAGGAAGATCAAGGTGCTTCGCGGACTTCTCGGCTCCGTTGTTACCTGGACGGCTGTTCCGAGCCATGTTTAGCCGCAAGCCTCTGTCGAGCGCGTGTAAGGCCGCGCTCGACAGAGGCTCGCGGCTAAACGGGTTTCAGGGGAGACGACAACAACGCGCCCTCGACAAGATTGTCACTACCATGTTTGAACGCGCTCTCGCGCCGTGTTACATTCTGGGAATGAAAACACGCATCCGTTCCCGGACCCCGTATCGGAGAGTTCTCATGACACTCGACATCTCCATTCAGGAGCGCATCGACCAGGTGGTGGCCGAGTGGGTCACCAGCGGCAAGATGTTCACCGCCTTCGAGGTGTCGCTCGAAGTGAAGAAACGCGGCGTCGAAGAGCGACACCGCAACATGCGCGACCACGTTCACGAAACGATTTTCCGTCTGGGAATCGAGCGCGGCGACTACACGCGCACCCTGATGGACGTCGGCGCCCGGGAGCAGGCGTGGGTCTACCACACCATCGACCGCAATCCCTACGAGTATGTGCCTCTGGATCGCGCCGGCATGGACCCGGTCCCGGCCCACGCCCGTCCGCGCGGCGTTCGCAATCCGACTCGACTGACAGCGGGATTGTCGTCGCCGTTCGCCATTCCGACGGGCGCTTACGGCACGGACCAGCGCGGCCGGCTGTGCGTGCCGGTCGGTCTGCTGAGCGCACTCGGCGCCGGTCCCGGCGAGCGCGTCAACGTTCTGTGCGATCCCGCCAACGAACAGGCGTTGATTACCAAGGACTCGGCCACCACGCAGGGCCATCCCGATACGAGCTACACCATCGAGCCGGACGGCAATGTCCGCATGACACAAGGCACCCTGGAAAAGGCGGGACTCGATGGTTTGCAG
>JBBSDR010000623.1:0-5136 GCA_038240465.1 Gemmatales bacterium | reverse complement strand
GCCAGGTCCGCGCATTCTAAACGCTTCGCCTGAATGAAAGTTCTTGCGATTCCTCAAAGATAGGAATCCGAACTGGCACCAGTCCACAAAATATCTTGTAGACCTCCGTTAATTAGCCGCCGCGGGCAGCCCGGTAGCCGGCAGCCTCTGCCTCCGCCGCCGACTTGAAGTAGACGCGGTTGCGCGTGGAGGGTAGCCTTCCGGCCGCCCCTGGCAGGTGATAGATGTGGGTACGGCTGTTGCCAACGATGAGACCCTCGGCAGCGGGGGGCACGCCGGCAGGAGACGCACCTTCCGGCCCAGCGTTTGAGGTGGTGCCTTTTCCGAGCGCCTGGATGGTGTAGGTGACTCCGTCGGTGGCAACCTGAATGGTTCCCTGCTCATCCGTCCGCCAGATCCTTGACCCGGCATGCTGCAATGCGGCCAGCGCCTCGGCATGGGGATGGCCGTAGTCGTTGCCGGCGCCGCACGAAATGACGGTTTCACTGGGCTTGATGCGGCGGGCAAACTCTTCGTCCGTGCCGTTGCTCGATCCGTGGTGGGCCGCCTTGTAGATGGTGGCGTGGATGTTACTTGGCGTGACCGGCCGCGTGTGTGGGCGCTGGCCGAGTTTGTCGGTCGAGCCGACAAGTTGGCCGCCCTTGACGCCACCGCCGCCCATGAGGCAGAACATCGAGTCGCCCCAGTGATCGCGTCCGGGCGTACCCATGCTCATGGGCGCGCCGCCGTTGCCGCCGTCGTTCATCTTCGGCGTTCGGCTGAACTCACCGCACAGCACGACCAGCGTCGTCTCCAGCAGACCGCGATCCGCCAGGTCCTCGAACAGGGCGCTGACCAGGCTATCGACCTGCGGCAGCACAGTCTCATAGCCCTTTTTCAGGTCCCAGTGATGGTCCCAGCCGCTGCAGACGACCGTCGTGAATGTGGAGCCTGCCTCGACGAGCCGCCGGGCCAGGATGGTCGATTGTCCCCAGGAATTGCGGCCATAGCGGTCGCGCAGTTTCGGGTCTTCCTGATTGATGTCGAAGGCCCGCCGCGCCACCGGACCCGTGACGAACTCATAGGCCTCGCGGGAGAATCGATCCATCGCCTTCGTTTCGGGCAGGGTGTCGATGTGCTTGCGCGCGGTATCGAAATGCCCGAGCAGCGATCGGCGATCTTCGAGGAGAGGAAGCGTCAGTCCGGTGGCCAGGTTGAGGTTCTGGACGGAGAAACCAACCGCGCTGGGGTCGCCGGTCTGAAACGGATTGTACTGCGGCCCGAGGAAGGAGCCGCCGAAGTAGCCGGGACTCAGGCCGATACTGTGCACGTTCGGCAGCCCGACATAGCCCGGCATGCCCTTCTTGCGGGCGCCGATCTCCTTCGCGACGATGGCGCCGATGCCGGGGAATTTGCCCTCGTTGTTGGCCCCGCTGACGCCCATGTCCTTCGTGGTCAGCATGCGATGGCCGCCCGCGAAGTGATCGCCGGTGTCGTGGTGCAGCGAGCGAACGATCGAAAACTTGTCGGTCACCTTGGCCTGTTTCGGATACAGTTCGGTGACGTCGAAGCCGGGAACGCGGCTGCGAATCGGCTTCCAGAGGCCGCGATAATCGGCGGGCGCGTCCGGCTTCATGTCGTACATATCCATGTGGCCGGGACCGCCGTCGAGCCAGATGAGGATGACGGAGGTGTTCTTCGACGCGCCGGCCCGCACGGCCGACTCCTCCTTCGCCCGCAGCAGGTTCGGCAAGCCGAAGCTGGCCATGCCGGCGACACCCAACTGCAAGAAACTGCGGCGATTCAGGCCCGCGTGAGAACGCGGCACGCCACCCAGATCGAGACGAAACATGTGATGCCCCCCAAACAGAGTCCTTGAGCTACTCTGATTCTACCAGGTGTGCCGATCCGGTCCACCTTGTTTCACGACCCGCCCCGCGCAAGCGGCAAGCCGGTCCTCAACGACGATGCGACACACCGGCCTTGAAGACCCTGGCGAAACAAACGGCGGAAGTTGCTGACGGGCTGGCCTCGAAGGCCAGCCCGTCACGGAAACAAACCAGTCTTCCAGTCCTATCCCTGAGAGGGTCCTCTCGCCCCGTTGTTCAACCTCGTCTCCCCGCTGTCCATGATGGTCTGAATCACGGCAGCCAGGGAAGGCACTCCAGACACCGCACCGATTTCGGCGGCCAGCGCCTCGCGCAGCAAGGAGCGGGCCAAATCCACCTCGGGGATCCCCGCCTTGGCGGCTCGCAACCGCAGGGCGTGGAGCGTGGTTTCCTCGATCTCCAGAGTCCAGGAGATAAATCTCGCCATCATGCACCTCCGTGCCAGCGAGTTTCGGGACCAATCCATGTGTGGGCACAGCCGGGTTATTCTATCGCGATGGCCGCGAGGGAGTACCTTCCGTCCGGTCTGCGAGGTGGGTCTTCTCCCACAAGTCACGCCCTGGCCTGGAGACAGGCCAGCCGTCCTCGGAACTTCAGCGCGTCATTACCGAGGCCGGCATCAACTCGTGCCGTGCCGTGGAACTGGGCTGCGGCACCGGTGCCACTGCGTAAGACGGCGGAACCAAGGCCGAGCGGAGGAGCGTGTAGGTTAGGTTTCCAACCTGACCGGGCGTCAGCAGAGGACAGGTTGGAAACCTATCCTACAAGCAGTAGGTTTCCAACCTGACCGGGCGTCAGCAGAGGACAGGTTGGAAACCTATCCTACGAGCAGTGGTATCCCCAACTCCAGGCCCAAATCTGCTCGGTATTTGGCGGAACCGAAGCGCCACAGTTTCGCGTCAGAAACCAGTCCGGCCTTGACTGGATTGTGCTCGACATACTTGATGATCCTCTCCAGTTCGTCCGCATCGCGCGCCCAGTGGTCGTAGGATTCTTGCTGCCAGAACCGCCCCTGCACGCCGAGATGCTCGTTGCATACTTTGGCTGTATAACGCTTGATGCTGTGCATGATCCGCTCGCGTGGCGTGCGTTCATCCGTGTCCGGATCGAGGGTCTGAATCCAGCTCTCCAGCGGCCGAAAGACCCAGTGGAAATGGCTGGGCATGACGACGAAGGACAAGAGATCGTAGCGCGTACCGGCAAAGTGGAAAAGGGCTTTAGTCACGAGGCTGGCCAGTTCGGGGGCCTCCAGGTGCCTGACCGCAGGCTCCTCGTCCAGCCATCGATCCGCGCGGGCAAACAGGAGCTTCGATTGCCGCAGTGTCCAGTCGGCTTCAGATACCTCATTGGGACGCGGCCGACTCGCAAGTGTGGTCTCGTAAGCGCGGATGTCCAGAAGACCCTGTGCGGGGATGCTGCCCTCCAGACAGGCAGTCACGAAGTAGGTGGCGCCAGGTACGTCCCAGTGCGGGAGATGCCTGCGTCGGAAGGTTTCGGTGGTAGACATTGCGAGTTCCTCGATCGTAGGTTAGGTTTCCAACCTGACCCGCCAATACGGTCAGGTTGGAAACCTAACCTACACTCGACAGAAATTCAACCAGGTCGTCGGTCAATGGTTGAAGCGAAACTCCGGGCTGTTGAACAGCGTCCAGACGACCTGCTGGAGTCCGGTGGACGAGGGATTTTCGCGTTTGTCCAGGAAGCCACTCAGCAGAGCGTGTTCCTCCGAGGTCGGCGGGCGGGAAAGCACGGTCCAGACGGCTTCCTCGACCTGTTGCTTTCGGCCGGGGACCTTCTGCAGAACACTGATGAGCTTGTCGCCGGTAATCTTCAATAACTCTGGATCATTGCTCAGTTTCATCGCCTCGGAAATGCTGATCTGCATGTTGTCGCGCGGCTGCTCGATGAGTTTGCCGAAGGTCTTCTCCACCTGTGTTTCCACGAGGTCGAATTGCTTGGAGCCGGGATCGACCGTCTGCCAGTCCTTCAGCGCGGCGGGATCACTGGCGATCCGATGGGAGACGCCCCACTGCATAAGGGTCAGCGGCCGGAGGCGGGCCACGGCGAACAGCTCGGGGGCGGGCGAATCGGGCTTGTCCCAACGGCTGGCGCGAGAATACGTCTTGCTCGATACCAGGCCGCGGATCAGGCGGGACAGGTCGTATTCGTGCGCGATGAAATCCCGGCTCAACCACTGCAACAATTCGGGGTGGCTGGCTGCGTTTCCCCCGTGCATCTGGTCGATTCGCATCACCAGACCGTAGCCGTGGAACCGATGCCAGAGCCGGTTGACGAGGGAACGCGCGAACAGGTCGCGGCTCTCCGGAGCGAGGGCCAGTTCG
The DNA here is from genome assembly GCA_038240465.1 of Gemmatales bacterium. Classification (GTDB taxonomy): domain Bacteria; phylum Planctomycetota; class Planctomycetia; order Gemmatales; family Gemmataceae; genus JBBRIK01. The sequence goes on along the minus strand of JBBSDR010000623.1, from coordinate 926 downwards.
ACGAGCCGGGCACGCGGGCTGAAGGGCGGGGCCGGCGGCAACGCCTTCGATTTCGGGTAGGCGGTGCGGAACTCCTGGAGGCGTTTGTTCTCTTCCTCAATGGCCTTGTCGAGGTCGGCGACCTTCTCTGCGGGCGGCTCGACGGTTTTGCCGTCGAGGAAGAGGAACCGGGCGGCGAGGCCCTTCCCGCCGCGAGCCAGGAACTGCACCGGCTTGACGTGCTGCCGGTCGAGCAAGGTCCCGTGGAAGTCGTGGGACTGGGAGAAGAACGCCTTCATCCCGTAGTAGTAGTCCTGGGTCAACGCACGGATGTGCGGGTGACGGTGGCACTGGGCGCAACTGATGTTCAGCCCGAAGAAGACCGAACTGACGTCGCGCGTCAAGGCGTCGAGGTCCTTGAGCCGACCGATCACGAATTGCTGGGGCTGGGTGGGGTCCGAAGTGGTGCCCAGGAGGTCGCGGAACATTCGGTCCCACGGGCGATTCTCCCGGAAGGCGCTCAGGAGGTATCGCCGCACGCTGGGGGCTTCCGGGTTCTCGTTGCGAAGGAACCGGTCGAACTCGAGCGCGTCGTGGCGGGCGTGTTCGGGCGAGGTCATCAGCTTCTCGATGAGTTGCTCGCGTTTCTTCGGTTCCCTGGAGGAGGCGTAAGCGCGGGCCTCGGCGGCAGTGGGAATGCGGCCCGCGAGGTCGAGGTAGAGCCGGCGGGCCAGCGTAGGATCGTCGGCCTGCGCCGCTGGTGTGACTTTGGCCTGAGCGAGCTTCTGGTCGATGTAATGGTCGATGACTTCGGGAAGGGGACGATCGGCGGGCAGGAGACCCTCGGCGGCCCGTGCCGTTCCCGACAGCAGGAGTGCCGTCAGGACGAGGAATCGCGGCAAATGGTGTGCGGGCATCAGGGGCCTCCTGGGCGGTGATTTCAGGCG
>JBBSDR010000622.1:0-5137 GCA_038240465.1 Gemmatales bacterium | reverse complement strand
GTTCATCAAACTGCTCGGCGCGCGCGTCACCAAGGACCTCAAGGTTCGCGGCGTGCCGACCTCGAACGCCTCCGATAAGCTGGCCCGTGAACTCGGCATTCCGCTGCTCGAACTCGGCGACGCCATCGCGGCCGGCGGTATCGACGTCTGCGTGGACGGCGCCGATGAATGCGATCACAACCTCGATCTCATCAAGGGCTGGGGACGTGCGCTGATTCGCGAGAAAGTGGTGGCCGCCGCCTCGAAGAAGTTCGTGGTGCTGTTCAACCACACCGAGAAGGAAAAGAAACTCGTTCCGCAACTCGGAGCGCGCGACAAGCTGCCCGTCGAGGTCGCTCCGTTCGCCCGGCCGCTGTGCGAGATGAAGCTGAAGGAACTCGGCTTGCGGCCCAAACTGTGGAGCGACGACAAGGGCGCGCCGGCCAGGACAGATAACCAGTGTTACATCCTCGACTGCGGTCTGGATCCAATCGCCGATGCGCACGCTCTCGAAGCGAAGATCAAGGCGATTCCGGGCGTGTTGGGGACGGGCCTGTTTCTGGGGATGGCCGACGTTGTCGTTGTCGGCGATGACAGTTTCAATGTTGTCAAGGAGTTGACCCGCAAGCGCTGAGAACACACAACGGCGAGCGGAGGGCTTCGCGATAATCCGAAATCCGAAATCCGAAGCGACACCTCTTGTTTCGGATTTCGGATTTCGGATTTCGAGTTTCGCCGGAACGCGACGAACACAAGGAGGAACGGACCCATGGTTCTCGACGCTGTCTCAGGCATTTCCCGGTTGCCGCAACCTTGCATCCTCGTCATCTTTGGCGGCGACGGCGACCTGGCCTGGCGCAAACTCCTGCCCGCTGTCTACAACCTCAATGTCGATGGCGTGCTGCCCTCGCATTTCGCCGTCGTCTGTTTCGGCCTGCCCTCGACCGAGGAAGCCAAGACCGCCGATCCCGACGAGTACATCCGCAAGCGCGCCCACGATGGCATCACCCGCTTCTCACGCCAGCCGATCGACGAGAGCCACTGGGAGGACTTCTCGCGCTCGCTCTTCTACGTTCCCGGCAGTTTCGGCGATGCCTCGGCCTACGCCAAACTTAAGGCCCGACTCGATGCGGTTGACACCCAGTTCGGCACGGGCGGCAGCCGGGTCTTCTACCTCGCCGTGCCGCCCTTTCTCGTGCAAGCCTCGGTGACGCATCTGCGAGATTCCGGCATGGTCCGGCCCGAAGATGACCCCGGCTTCACGCGCGTCATCGTCGAGAAACCCATCGGCCGCGACCTCGAAAGCGCAAGGCAGGTGTTGAAAGACGTCTCCGCTGCCTTCGCCGAGAGCCAGACTTATCGCATCGATCACTACCTCGGCAAGGAGACCGTCCAGAACCTGTTGGTGCTGCGCTTCGCCAACTCCATCTTCGAGCCGCTCTGGCACGCGAAATACATCGACCACGTCCAGATCACCGTCGCCGAGGAGGAGGGCATCACCCAGTACGATCCCGATACCGGCGGCATCATCGCCAGCCGGGTCGGCTACTACGAACAGGCCGGCGCCCTGCGCGACATGGTGCAGAACCACATGCTCCAGGTGCTGTGCGTCGCCGCCATGGAGCCGCCCTACTCGCTCGATCCCGACGTCGTCCGCGATGCCAAGGCCTGTGTGCTGCACTCGCTCCGCCCCATGTCCGCGGTGGCGGTCAAGGAGAACGTCGTTCGCGGCCAGTACATTGAGGGCGATGAATACGGCAAGCGCGTCCCCGGCTATCGCCATGAGGTCCGCGCCTATTACCAGGGCCGCGGCGAACCCATTCCCTCGACATCGGTCAACTCCATGACGGAGACCTTCATTGCCCTGCGCCTGTTCATCGACAACTGGCGCTGGGCGGGAGTGCCGTTCTACCTGCGGACCGGCAAACGGCTCCCCCGGCGCGCCAGCGAGGTCGCCATTCAATTCAAGGACGTCCCCCAGGTGCTGTTCAACGCCAGTCCCGACGTACCGCTGGAGCCGACCGTCCTGACGCTTCGAGTCCAGCCGGAAGAAGGACTGTCGATGCGCATCGCCTCGAAATTGCCGGGGCCGAAGGTGCGCATCTTTCCGGTCAAGATGGAGTTCAACTACACGTCGAGTTTCGGCAAGACGACGCCGGAAGCCTACGAGCGCCTCATCCTCGACGTGATGGCCGGCGACGCGACCAACTTCATGCGGGCCGACGCCGTCGAGACAGCATGGAAGTTTGTCATGCCGATTCTCGAAGCATGGAAGTACGATCAGGCGCGCGACCTGCCCGAGTACCAGTGCGGCACCTGGGGACCGCGCGAGGCCGACCGCCTCATGGAGAAGGATGGACGCTTCTGGAGGACGTTATGAGCGCGCCTGCTCTGGAGACCATCGGCACGCCCGTTCCCCTGCGCAACGTCGAGAGGGAGATCAGCCAGCAACTGCGCGCCGCCCAGGGGGACAAGGACGACGTCCCCGTGCAGCGTGTGCGCATGTCGAACCTCGTCATCTACTGCGAGAGCGCCGAGACTGCCGCGAAACTGTCGCCATCGATCCTCGACATCGTCGCCGCTCATCCGGCGCGCGTGCTGCTGCTCGTCGGCGAACCCAGCCAGGCCGGCAGCGACATCAGTGCTTCCGTACTGGTGCAGTGCAGGGCGCTGGGCAAACGGCAGCAAGCCTGTACCGAGCAAGTCATCCTTCGCGCTCAGAGTCAGGCTGTGTCGCGGCTGCCGTTCACCGCGCGGTCGCTCCTGATCGGCGATTTGCCGACGAACGTGTGGTGGGCCACACCGACGCCTCCTCCGTTGGGGGGCGATTTGCTGTTCGATCTTTCCGAGAACGCGCAGCAGATCATCTATGATAGCATCGGCTGGATGGAACCGGCCCGCGGAGTGGTGGCGACGGCCCACTGGCTGGAAGGTGTGGAGCGCACCACGCCGGGATGCTGGCGCGTGGCGTCGGACTTGAACTGGCGGCGGCTGAAATACTGGCGCCGCATCCTGAGCGAGGCGCTCGATGAGGGGTCGGCGCCCGGTGCGGCCGAGTCGATCGGCCGGCTGGTGCTGGAACATGGACCGCACGCGGTCGTTCAGGGGTATTTGCTGGTGTCCTGGCTATCGCAGCGGCTGGGCTGGACGCTCAAGGGCGGCAAGGTGTCGGGCGGCACGGAGACGACCTGGCGCTTCAGCGGACCCAAGGGCGAGGTGATTGTCGTGCTGAAGCGGCTGCCGGAGGGCGAGGCGTCGCTGCGGCGCGTGCGCATCAGTTGCACCCTGGACGCCAAGCCGGTGACGATGAATTTTCAGCCGGAAGAAGGCGGCCGGCTGTCGATCGCGCTCGAAGGCATGGAAGCCGCGCCGCGAACCGTGACGACGCCGCCGCAATCGCATGCGGAATTGATCGGCAAACAGCTATCCGACAGGGAACGCGATCCGGTATTTCGCCAAAGCATGACCGTGGCAGGACAGTTCGCCCGAAATCTGCTGGGGTAACTCTCGTTCCCAAGCTCTGCTTGGGAACGCAAGGGGTGGAAGCTCTGCTTCCTCTTACTCCCTCGACTCACGCGAAGCAGAGCATAGCACCCGTGCGTTCCCAAGCAGAGCTTGGGGACGAGGAAGAGAAGACTCATCACTGAGAGACACCATGGACAGACTTCAACTGCATACGTTCGCTGACGCCGAGGCGGTGAGCCAGGCGGCGGCCCGCGAATTTGACCGCTCCGCCATCGAGTCCGTCACGGATCACGGCAAGTTCACCGTCGCGCTCTCGGGTGGATCGACGCCCAAACGCCTCTACCAGATCCTCGCCGACGCGCCCTATCGCGACAAGATCAACTGGGCCAATGTCGAGATCTTCTGGGGCGACGAGCGCTCCGTGTCGCCCGAACATGCCGACTCGAACTTCCGCATGGCGAAGGAAGCCATGCTCGATCGGCTCTCCATCCCCGCTCAGAACGTGCATCGCCTCCAGGCCGAGCGCGAGGACCGCGACCAGGCGGCCCAGGAGTATCAGAACGAGATCGCCAAGGTCTTTAACGTCGATCCCAACGGCGAGCCGCCGGTGTTCGATCTGGTCCTCCTCGGCATGGGGCCGGACGGCCACACGGCTTCGCTCTTTCCCGGCACGACGGGCCTGCGCGAGACGAAGAAGTGGGTCGTGCCGAACTGGGTCGAGAAGTTCAAGACCTTCCGTCTGACGATGACCCGGCCGCTGATTAACAAAGCCCGTCAGGTGCTGTTCCTCGTCGCCGGCAAGGACAAGGTGGCGCCGCTGCAGAAGGTCTTCTGCGGGCCGTCCGATCCGAACACCTATCCGTCGCAGTTGATCTGTCCGACGACCGGGCAGCTCGTGTGGTATCTGGACGTCGCCGCCATCGCCGGACTGACGGCCGGCTTCAACCCGTCCTGGAGCGCATCATGATCGATCCGAAAGATATCAAGCTGGCGCCGTCGATCCTGGCCGCCAACTTCTTCAACCTCGGCGAGCAGGTCGTCGAGGCGCAGAACGCCGGCGCAGAACGCATCCACATCGACGTGATGGACGGCCATTTCGTGCCGAACATCTCGTTTGGCACCTGCGTGGTCGCTGCCCTGAAAAAGAGCGGCAAGGTGACGATCCCGCTCGAAACGCACCTGATGATCTCCGATCCGGATAAGTACATCGACGATTTCATTCACGCCGGCTCGGACACGATCATCGTCCACGTCGAGGGCAACAATCACCTGCATCGGACGATTCAGCTCATCAAGAAGCACGGCAAGAAGGCCGGTGTGGTGCTGTGTCCCGCGACCCCGGTGACGGCCATCGGCGAAATCCTCGGCGACGTCGATCTGGTACTGGTGATGACGGTGAATCCCGGCTTCGGCGGCCAGAAGTTCCTTGAGCCGATGCTGAAGAAGATCACCACGGTACGCAACCTGATCGACCGCTTGCGTCCGGGCATCGACCTGGAGATCGACGGCGGCGTCGATGCGCACACGATCGGGGCGGCGGCAGCGGCGGGAGCGCGGGTATTCGTCGCTGGATCGTCGATTTTCGGGGCGAAAGAGGGCATCGCGTCTGCGACGAAGGCGCTGCTGGACGCGGCGGTAGGAAGCAAGTAATCTGAGAGCAGTTGCTCCTCGGCCCCAGGATGCTACGACGGTC
>JBBSDR010000621.1:0-5145 GCA_038240465.1 Gemmatales bacterium | reverse complement strand
TTGTCGATCAGCTTCTTCGGCAGGCCGTCAAAGCCCGGCACGATCTTCTCGAGTCCACGCGCCTCCAGCCGCAGGCCGCGGCGCGAGTCGAGTGATTCCAGCGTATCGCCGACGAGCGTGAACAGGAAGGGGCCGATGCCGACGACCTGCTTCTCGCGGACCAGGACCGGCGCATGAATGCGCCGGCCATCGACGCGGACGCCGTTGATGCTGCCGAGGTCGGAGACCTGGACGCCTTCGGGCAGCCGGACAAAGAGCGCGTGATAGCGTGAGACGGACGGATGCTGCAGACAGATGTCGCAATCGGGAGCGCGGCCGACGATCAACTGGCGCTGGCGGGCGAACAGCGTGGTCAGCAGCACACTGCGGCGCGGCCTCGCCACCGTCTGTCCCTGCAGCAGGATGGTGGACGCACCGCTTTGCGCGGGTTCGTCGCTGGAGAGGACGAGGGAGTCAAGCGGCTGGCCGCACTGCCGGCAAAACTTGTAGACATCGTTGTTCTCAGTGGTGCAGAAGGGACAGGTTTTCATTTCTGCGCTATCCACAAGGCCGCGGCGCCAAGGGCCGCGAGAACTCCCAGGCCCAGCCACAGCCACAAGCGGCCCTTCCCGCGAGTCTGCTTGCGCGGATCGTAGGCGACCGTCGGCTGCGACGACTCGCCCTGCCGGGCCGCGATCAGACGATCCATCGCACCGGGCGGCAGGAGCAAGATACCGCTCGCCTTGCCCAGCTCCTGCAAGCGCAGATACACCTCGACCGCGCTGGCCGGCCGTTCGGCGGGATTGGGCTTGAGGCACTCGTCGAGCAGTTCCTGCAAGGCCGGCGTGGCTTCCGGACACAGTTCGCACAGCTTCTTGCCCTGGCCGTAAGGCAATTCGCGGGTCAGCGATTCATGAATGACCAGGGCGACGCTGTAAATGTCGGAGCGTGCATCGACGAGCCGGCCGGCAAGCTGTTCGGGCGACATGTAGCGCGGCGTGCCGACACAGGCCCCCGGCTGCGTCAACTGGTCGGCCGGGCTCTCGTCGTCGCGGTAAATGCGGGCGATGCCGAAATCGAGGACGCGGACATGAAGGCGAACGCCACTTTGGTTGACGAGAAAGATGTTGTCCGGCTTGATATCGCGATGGACGATGCCTTTGCCGTGCGCGTGGATCAGGGCCAGCACGAGTTGCCCGCTCAGTTGCAGGCCGGCTTTCAGGGGCAGAACGCCTTCCGTGCCGAGCCGTTCGCGCAGCGACTGCCCGTGCAGGTACTCCATCACGAGGAAGGGGCCATAGGTCGCATCGAGTCCGAAGTCATGAACGGCGACAATGTGCGGGTCGGCGAGTTGGCCGACCATCTTGGCCTCGCGCTCGAAGCGCTTGTCGAATTCCGGCTCGACGCGCAACTCGGGATTGATCAGCTTGACGGCGACTTCGCGATTGAGGCGAGTATCGATGGAGCGATAGACCTTGGCCATGCCGCCGCCGCCGCGCAGTTCGACGAGTTGATAGCGGTCGCCAACGGTGACAGGCAGCGGGATGTCGCGCGCGGGGGGCCGGGCGACAGGCGTTGCCACCTGCCGCACGGCGGCGGTCTCCGTCAGCGGCGTGCCGTCGTGCGGGCAGAAGCGCACGCCCGGCGGCAGCATCTGCTTGCAGGTCGGACACTGGATCATCGTGGCCACCGCGCTGCCTCCCAAAACCCAAAACCCAAAACCCAATGACCGATGACCAATGACCAATGAAAAAACGAGAGAGTTATCGTCCGTGAGTCGTCGCTTTCTGGTCATTGGTCATTGGTCATTGGTCATTGGTCATTGGTCATTGGTCATTGGTCACTTCTTGAATCGCCAGAAGTCATCGAACAGTCCCGCGCCGATCACCTCCGTCCCCAGGGCGTCCTTCTCCGAGGGAGCGAGCTTGAGCAGGGCATAGTCTCCCAGACGTGGATAGAGCATCGCGTTGGTGTCCTTGAAATCCGCCGCGCCGAACGTGTGGCCCGAGTTGATGACCACATAGTGATCGACGTGCATCGGGCTGGGATGGATCAGCACCGGGACGTGCTTCGACGCATCGCCGCTCAAGCTGCCAAGCGTGATTGTCTTCTCGGTCCACTTCAACGGCAAACCATTGAGCATCTGGGCCAGGATACGATTCGAGCCGGGATCGCCGAACAGGATCAGGTGCCGGGTGTTCAATTCCTCCGGCGTCAGGTTCACGTCGTCCACCACCGGCAGCTTGCCGCGCATGTGCTTGTCCCAGTCCTCCTCGAATCGCTTCAACGCGCCTTTGGCATAATCGTCAACCGCCTTGTTCCAGGGCTTGCCGGTGCCGCGCACACAGAGGAAGCCCTCCATGAAGGCATCGTCGATCGGACCCTGCAGGCCGGTCACTTTCTGGATGCGCCGCAGCCGGTCGGCAATGATTTTCTGCGGCCAGACCACTTTCCAGGCGCCGTCGCGCTTCTCCAGGTACAGGTTGGCCTCGTCGATCCTGGCAAGCCGATAGGGAAGCGCGTCCAGCGTCTGGCCATCGATCTCGACCGTCGCCGTCGGCCGCGAATAACCCAGGGGCAAGGTGATGTGCAGGCCACGGACGTTCGTCGTGCTGATCTTGTAACCGTCCTCCGTCTTCTGGGCATCGACCAGGGAGCGCTCGTAGTGTTTGTCCAGGCCGAGGATCTCGACCCATTCGCAGCGGTTGTACCGGAGAGTATAGGTCACGAAATGAACGTGCCGGACATCGTCTGACCGGCCTTTCTGGGTGTACTTCGCATATTCCTGTTCCGCTTTTTCCTGCCATTCCTTCGGGAACTGGTGTTTCAGACCGGGAGCGATCAGGTGGGTGATCGCCGTCTTCGTACCCTTGAGCTGTTCCTCGATGTTGCGCGCCGCCTGGATCTGCTCGTCCTTCTCGCCGGAGTAGGCGACGACCGGCACGTTGAAGACGTTCTCGGCGTAATCGACGGCATCGTAAATCTTCAAACAGGACTCGACGTAGTCGGGCAGTTGGGCAGGCACCTTGGGAGCGTAGCCATGCGTTTTGGTGAAGCCCGCCCCCGGACCGAGAACGCACCACTTGTCGGGCCGATGCAGGCCCAGGTGCCAGGTGCCGGCGCCGCCCATCGAGAAGCCACGCAGGACGACCTTGGCGCTGTCGAGCAGTTCGCGTCTCTGGATCCGTTCGACGGCAATGAAATGCTCGATGGCGTCGAGGATGTCCGTCTCGCTGGCCCAGCGATAGCCGTTGTTGCCCCGGCCAAAGATGTCGATCTGGACGAAGGTCTGGTCCTTCGGCGCGAGCTGAGCGCCGTTAAACTGATGCAGGAACGAGACCTCGTTGAGTTTGGGGTTTCGGCCATGCAGGACGACGTCGAGGCGATAGCTTTTCTTCGGATCGGTGCCGTAGCTGGGCGGCAGCGTGACGGCGTAGGGCTGAATGGAGCCATCGACGCGCGAACGATAAGCGCGAATGACGGACTGGCCGCTGATGTTCAGCCAGGGAGATTCGCCTCGCGCCATCTGGCTTGCCCGCAGCAGACCGCGATCGAGTTCCGCCACCGTCCAGGCGATCGAGTCCTTGTCGTAGAACTCGCCGTGGCGCGCGATCCACTCGTATGCCTTGGCGAAAATTTCAATGTCGGCCATGTAGGGATCGCGCACGCCCTGGCGCTGCAGCGACGTGAGGGCGGCAACGAGCTTGTTGTAGCGCGTCTGCATCTCGCCCTGTTGCTCCTCGGTCGGCTTCACCGGCTCGGGCGGAGCGAATTTCTGCGCCAGCAGCAGGGGCAAGGCCAGCACCAGGGCCAGACAACAGGGGAGAATCCGTCGCAGCATCGTTGGCCGTCCTTCCCGGGTAGCGCGTCGGGGCGATCCACAAGAATAAGATACAGTCGCCGGCCTCGACGGTCAGTCCATTTCCAGGGTCGATTTCGAGGTGGACCCTTGAAATCGACGTGCCAATGCGGTTTGCTAAGGGCGAGGCTGGCTCGCGGCCGGCCGTGGACATCGTAACTCGACGAAGGAGTCAGACATGAAGGTTTTGCTGCTGCCCGCCCTGCTGGCCCTCGGACTCGGCGTCACTTCCTCTCGCGCCGACGACACCAAGAAACCCGTCGTGGTCATGGAGACGAACTACGGCACCATCAAGATCGAACTCGATGCCGAAAAGGCGCCGATCACGGTGAAGAACTTCCTCGGCTACGTCGATGACAAGTTCTACGACGGCACGATCTTCCATCGCGTCATCGAGGACTTCATGATCCAGGGCGGCGGTTTCCAGCCCGGCATGAAGGAGAAGAAGACGCGCGACTCGATCAAGAACGAATCGACCAACGGTCTGTCGAACGCGCGCGGCACCATCGCCATGGCCCGCACGCCCGAGCCGGACAGCGCCTCGTCGCAGTTCTTCATCAACACGAAGGACAACACGAACCTCAACAAACAAGAGGCGCGAGACAAGGTCGGCTACTGCGTCTTCGGCAAGGTCATCGCGGGAATGGACGTGGTCGATAAGATTCGCAAGGTCGAGACCGCCACCAAGGGGCCACACGGCGACGTCCCCGTTCAGGACGTCGTCATCAAGTCGGTTCGTCTGGTGAAGTGAAGTCCATTGACGATTGATGATTGACGATTGAAGAATCAACACGTCAATCGTCAATCGTCAATCGTCAATCATCAATTCCAAGGGAGTGCATCATGCCGAACACGCAAGTCATCATGGAAACCAGTCAGGGAACGATCAAGATCGAACTGGACGACGACAAGGCGCCGATCACGGTGAAGAACTTCCTCGCCTACGTCGATGAGGGCTTTTACGACGGGACGATCTTCCATCGGGTCATCTCGAACTTCATGATCCAGGGCGGCGGCTTCGAGCCGGGCATGAAGCAAAAGACGACGAAGCCCACAATCAAGAACGAATCGACAAACGGTCTGTCGAACAAGAAGGGGACGCTGGCCATGGCGCGGACGAGCGTGCCGGACAGCGCGTCGTCGCAGTTCTTCATCAACGTCGCCGACAACAATGGCCTCGACAAGGCGAACTCGCAGGATCGCGTCGGCTACTGCGTCTTCGGACGGGTGATCGAGGGAATGGACGTGGTCGAGAAGATCAAGGCGGTGAAGACCGGCAGTCGCGGCGGACACGGCGACGTGCCGAC
>JBBSDR010000620.1:0-5156 GCA_038240465.1 Gemmatales bacterium | reverse complement strand
GACTAACGCACTCCGCCCAGGTCCTTGATGCGCTTCTTCGCTTCCTCGATGCGCTTCGTGTCCGTGTCGTGGTTGGTCACTTCCTGATACAACTCGCTGGCGCGCTTGCGGTCGATGAGCTGGCGGTCGTACAGCCGCGCCGCCTTCATGCGGGCGTCCAGCTGCGTTGTCGGGTTCCACTGGAAGGCGCGCTCGTAATAGTGAGCGGCCCGGCGATACTGCTTGTAGGCCCGGCTCTCGTAGATTTCGCCAAGCTGATAGGCCGTGTCGCCGATCTTGTCGCTCTCGGGATAGTTCGTCAGCAACTGCTGCAACAGCAACTCGGCCCGGCGCTGGTTGTCGGTGTATTCGTTGCCCCAGCCCTTGTCCTTGTAGGCCAGCGCCAGCATGAACAGCTGGTTGGCCTCCGGGATGTTCTTCTTCGCCTCCAGATTCGGCGGCGGCACATCCAGAGCGAGGTTATAGGCCTGCTTCGACATGCGATGATACTGGCGCAGTTCATCCTCGGCCCAGCGAGCCTTTTCCAGATCGCCGGCGCCGATGTAGTAGAGGCGCAACTGTTCGAGGGTCTCCTGATACTTGCTGCGGCAGTCGATCAGGCCCTTGACCAACTGCAGATCGGAGGTGGGTTTGGTCCCTCGGGTCGGTGTCGCCTGCTGGGCGGCCAGGGGAGCCACTACTCCAAGCGCGAACACCAGCCCCAGGCCGGTCAAGCGCGAGATTGACATGACAGATCTCCTTCTCTCGGTGTCGAACAGGACTGCGGTTCACGACATCCCAACGGGCCCCCGCTTGCGGCTTGGCGGGCTTCGGAACCCGCCAAGCCGCAAGCGGCAAGGCACTCAGGATGACGCCGGACGCGCATCGACGCGGCCAAAAATCATCCGTCCCGCCGGCGTTTGCAGGACGCTGGTCACGGTGATCTGGACCTCCTGGCCCAGGTGCGGCTTTCCTTGCTCGACCACCACCATGGTGCCATCCTCCAGGTAACCGACGCCCTGCCCCGGCTGATCGCCTTGCTTGACCAGACGCACGTTCATCAACTCGCCGGGCAACGCCACCGACTTGAGGGCGTTGGCCAACTCGTTGAGATTGATCACCTCGACACCCTGCAACTGAGCGATCTTGTTGAGGTTGTAGTCGTTGGTCATGACGCGTGCGCCCAGCACCTTGGCCAGGATCACCAGCCGTTCATCGACCTTGGTGACGTCGCGAAACTCGGGCAGGTTCGCCTCGTGCATCTGCAGGTCGATCTTGGAGTTATTCTGCATGCGTTTGAGCATGTCGAGTCCCCGCCGGCCTCGATTGCGCTTGAGCTTGTCGGAACTGTCGGCAACGGCTTGCAACTCCTGGAGGACGAATCGCGGCACAATCAGCTTGGTATCGACAAACCGCGTATCGCAGACATCGGCAATCCGGCCATCAATGATGACACTCGTATCCAGGACCAGCGGTTTTCCTCCCTTGATCTGTTTCGAGAATTCCACATAGGGAATGATGAAGCGAAATTCGTCTTTTGTCTGAAGTAACACCGAAATCGAAAAGTAGCAACATACCAGCGTGATCAGCAACTTTAGCACCTTGCCTCGTTCCTGATACTCCCCGCCCGTGTTCCAGTCTTGCGGCACGAATGGCTCCAGGGCAACGCTGAACAGGGTCCCGAGCAGCAAACCCATCAGCAGGCCGAAGTAAACCGCCGAGATGGTCGTGATTTGCTTGTCGCGGACCAGGATGTCGGTGGCGACAATGAGTAATCCGAGTGAAAGAATGAAGATGAACGAGAGGACCCCCGTCACCGGATCGGGGTCGTTCCCCTTGGGAGGACTGGCGAAGTGGATGAACGAAAGCCAGGCCATGCCGATCATGATGGCGCCGAAGCAGCCGCGCAGCAGCCAGAGGAAGACGCTGCTGGAGTTCTGGCCGGCTCCCAGGGCGTCGCGCAGCCACTGGAAAAAGCCGCGATGGGGGGCGGTGGACAAGGGAGACCTCCTCCGGATTCGAGGATGACACGAGAGCGGGATCGGGCCACGATTCCGGACTCAGGGGGAGGCACTGAAGGGCCGTCCGGCAACACCAGGGCATTCGCGAGGGTATCTTACACGCTGGTGAATGGCTGGAACAGCCGGAGATGCTCTTCCTGGGCAAAGCGGTCCGTCATGCCGGCGAGGTAGTCGCAGACCGTGCGCGGCGTCTCGCCGCCGAAGGCGCGGCGAGCATAGCGCGGCGGCAGCAACTGCGGCGAACGGCAAAACTCGGCGAACAACTCGGACAGCAGCCGGCCTCCCTTCAGCGCCATCCGCTGGACGCGATGATGCTGATAGACCCGGCGATGCAGAAACTCCTCCAGTCCCATCTTGAGCCGCTCCACTTCCGCGCTTTGGCCGACAAGCGGCCCGGGCGCGGCGCGGACCTCGTCGAGGCTGCGGATGCGATGCTCCCGGAGCCGGGCAAGGGTACAGTCGAGCAGATCGGTCACCTGCCAGTCCATGAGCATGCGCAGGACCGTCGGCCGCAGTTGCTCGGGGCCGACGTCCCGATGGCGCTGGTGGACCCGCTCGCGGGCGCGCTGCCAGAACTCGATGTCCACCAGGTCGTCGAAGCCGATCAGGCCAAGAGCGAGAGCGTCATCGACGTCGTGGGCGTCGTAGGCGAGGCTGTCGGCCGCATCGACTACCTGCGCTTCGAGGAACGGCTGTCCCGGGCGGAGGAATTCCTTCACCTCAACCGCCTCCGGCCGTTTGCTGTGATAGGCCATCGCCTCAAGGATTTCCCATGACAGGTTCAGGCCGGGAAAGTCGGGATAACGATATTCCAACGTCTCGACCAGGCGCAGGCCATGACGGTTGTGTTCGTAACCCCCGTGGTCCTTCATGCACTCGTCGAGAGCGCTTTCGCCGGCATGGCCGAAGGGCGGATGGCCGAGGTCGTGCGACAGGGCGATTGCCTCGGTCAGGTCCTCGTTGAGGCACAGCCGGCGAGCGATGGTCCGGCTGATCATCGTGACTTCGAGTGTGTGCGTCAGCCGGGTGCGATGGTGGTCGTCGGTCTGGGCGACGAGGACCTGCGTTTTGCCCATGAGCCGGCGAAAGGCGGTGGCGTGGACGATGCGGTCGCGGTCGCGCTGGTAGGGCATGCGAAAAGGGTGCGGCGTCTCGGCGTAACGGCGTCCCCGGCTCTGGCTCGTCCGCATGGCGTAAGGCGCGAGGGCGGATTCCTCACGCTGACACCAGTCGATCGGATCGGACCAGAGCTCGTCCTTCTCGGCCATGCGGAGAGTCCCTCGCGGCGCGGCTACTCGGGTTCTCGCGCCAGTCGTTCGGTCAGCATTCCATACAGCGTTTCCAGCGACTGCACGATGATGCGTGTGTCTCCCAGGACGGGCATGAAGTTGGTATCGCCGTCCCAGCGGGGGACAATGTGCCAGTGCAGGTGTCCCGGCAGCCCCGCACCCGCCGCGCTGCCGAGGTTGAGGCCGATGTTGAAGCCGTGCGGGTGCATCAATTCTTCGAGAGTGCTTACCAGGCGGCGCAAGAGTTCCATGCCGTCGAGCAACTCAGCGGGCGTCAGTTCGTCGAGTCGTGCCTTGTGGGTGTTGGGACAGACAAGCAGATGGCCGTTGTTGTAGGGGAAGCGATTGAGTATCGCGACACTCAGCGGCGTTCGCCAGACGATCAGGTTGGCGCGGTCGTCCGTCTGCGAGAGTCCCCGGCAGATGAAACAGCCCGGTTCAGCTGCTTCCTTGTTCGTCGTGATGTAGGACAGGCGCCAGGGCGCCCAGAGATGATCCATGATGGCTTCCTCAACCGCGCACGGGGAACGCATGCCTCGACAGTCAGCTTATCCCGCGTCCAGCGACAACGTCCACGGTTAGCCGCGACGCGGAGTCCTTGGAGCGGAGCGTGTGGCGCGATAACGCAGCACGCGCTCCGCTCGAAGACTCGCGTCGCGGCTAACCGTAGAAGGATGACTCGGTAGAATGCTCCCGGAGGAAATCCGCCATGCTGAGCGTTGCGGCTATCGTCGAGGAACTGATGCGTCTGGCGCCGCTGCCGCTGGCGGCCGACTGGGACAACGTCGGACTGCTGCTGGGCGATCGAAATACTCCCGTGCGGCGGCTGATGACCTGTCTGACCGTGACACCCGAGTCAGCAGCCGAGGCGGTCGAGACCGGCGCGCAGCTGATCGTGACGCATCATCCCATCCTCTTCAAGGCGGTCAAACGCCTGACGGGCGACAACGTTGAGGGTCGAATGCTCCTCGAACTGATCCGGGCGGGCGTTGCCGTTTACAGCGCTCACACGGCTTTCGATGACGCCATCTGTGGCATCAACGAGACGCTGGCCCGGCGGTTGGGTCTGGAAGGGGCCGCGCCCTTGCGTCGGCGACCCGGGCCACAACAGTGCAAGGTGGTCGTCTTCGTGCCGGAGAGCGATCTGGGCAAGGTATCAGACGCCCTGTTCGCCGCGGGAGCGGGACAGATCGGACAGTACAGCGAGTGCAGTTTTCGCCTCGCCGGCACCGGCACCTTCTTCGGTTCCGAGACAACGAACCCAACCCGCGGACAAAAGGGCCGGCGCGAGGAGGTGAGCGAGTGGCGCCTCGAGTGCGTCTGTCCTGAATCACGGCTCGAAAGCGTTGTCCACGCCATTCGACAGGCGCATTCTTACGAGGAGCCGGCGTTCGACGTCTATCCCCTGCGGCCCGGTTCGACGACAGGCATCGGACGCATCGGTTCCCTGCCGGCCGCGATGCCTCTGGAGGAACTGGCGCAGCGCGTCAAGCAGCTGCTCCGGGCTGGGCCGTTGCAGCTAATCGGTGATCCGCAGCGAATGGTGCAACGGGTCGCGATTGTCTGTGGAGCGGGCGGCGAACTGATGCCGGATGCGATTCGCGCGCGTGCCGATGTCTTCCTGAGTGGCGAGATGCGCTTTCACGATTATCTCGCCGCTCAGAGTCAGAACCTGGCGCTGTGTCTGCCCGGACACTACACGACGGAGCGATTCGCAATGGAGGAGTTGGCGGAGCAGCTGCGGCAGAAGTGGCCCGAGGTGGAAACCTGGGCGAGCCGTCGCGAGAGCGACCCTGTCCGGTGGTACTGATCGCCGCTTGCGGCTTGGCGGATCGACCCGCCAAGCCGCAAGCGGCGGCCTTCACTT
>JBBSDR010000619.1:0-5157 GCA_038240465.1 Gemmatales bacterium | reverse complement strand
CGCGGCCGGCTCGACGATCTGCCGAGCGATGCCAGTTCGGGCCGCCGGACCTGGGGAGGACAGCGATGAGTGACACCAGAGGAATCGCACTGACGGCCCTGCTGGCGCTTGCCGCGTTGGGCAGGGCCGACGAGTCGCCCACGCCGCAGAACGTGCGCTTCAACGCCCGGCTCAGCGCCCTGGTGCCGCTCGATCTGTCGTTCAAGGACGAGACCGGCAAGAGCGTCACTCTGCGCGAACTGATGCTGCCGGGCAAGCCGGCCATTCTGGTCCTCGCCTACTATCGCTGTCCCATGCTCTGCAACCTTGTCCTCAATGGCCTCGGCGATGGCCTGCGCGACCTGGCCCGGCTGCGCGGCCTGGAGCCGGGCAAGGATTTCTCGGTCATCACCGTCAGCATCGATCCCGACGAGCAGCCCGAACTGGCGGCGGCCAAGAAGGCGGCCCATCTGGAACACCTCGGCCTGCCCGGCCGCGACATCGACTGGCACTTCCTCACCGGCGAGACAGAGGCCATCAAGGAGCTGGCGTCCGCCGTCGGCTTCGGGTATCGCTACGATCCGCTCACGCGCCAGTACGCCCACGGCAGCGGCATCCTCGTGCTGACACCGGAGGGACGAGTGTCGCACGCCTTCTACAACGTCCGCTTCGAGGCCAACGATCTTTATTACGGCATGGTCGAGGCGACGCAGTTCCGCATCGGCACGGTCGAGGATCGGGCCGTCCTGCTGTTCTGTTTCAGTTACGATCCGACCACGGGCCATTATCGAACGACTGTCGTGAACATCGTTCGCATTGCCGGAGTGGTGACGGTCCTGGGGCTGGTGGTGCTGGTGTACCTGTTGCGGCGGCGCGAGAAGCGAGCCGCCCGATCGTTTCGAGCCGCTGGTCCTCTGGGGATTTAATCATGCTGGCCCAGGTGCAATTGTTGCCCGATCAGGCGTCCACTCACGCGCCCAGGGTCGATGCCCTGTTTTTCACCTTGATGGGCGTGTGCGGCTTCATCACGCTGGTGATCGCCATCCTGATTATCACGTTTGCCATCAAGTATCGGCGGAAAAGCGAGGACTACTTGCCGCCGCACATTGAGGGTTCGACGCGGCTGGAAATCGCCTGGACGGTGGGACCGCTGCTCGTCGGCATCGGCTTCTTCATCTGGGGCGCCTCGCTCTTCTTCGCGCAGGCCCGGCCTCCCGAGGACGCGATGGAGATTTACGTCGTCGCCAAGCAGTGGATGTGGAAGTTGCAGCATCCCGACGGCCAGCGCGAGATCAACGAACTGCACGTCCCGGCAGATCAGCCTGTCCGGCTGACGATGGTGTCCGAGGACGTCATTCACAGCTTCTATGTTCCGGCCTTCCGCATCAAGCAGGACGTGCTGCCGGGCCGCTACAGCGCCCTCTGGTTTCAGGCGACGCAGCCGGGAAGGTATCGTCTCTTTTGTGCCGAATACTGCGGCACGGCCCACTCGAAGATGGGCGGCTGGGTGGTGGTCATGAAGCCCGATGAATACAAGGCATGGTTGAGTGAACGGGCCGAGGGATCGCCGGCCCTCGAAGGCGGCAAGCTGTTCCGCAAGCTCAAGTGCATCTCGTGCCACAATCGCGGCGAGAGCGTTGCCCCCCTGCTCGAAAACCTTTATGGCTCACCTGTCCGTCTCGATGATGGCCGGACGGTCATCGCCGACCGGGCCTATCTGCGCGAATCGATCCTCGACCCGCGCGCGAAAGTCGTGGCCGGGTATCAGCCGGTCATGCCGTCTTTCCAGGGACAGGTGAGCGAGGAGGAAATCCTCCAACTTGTGGCCTTTATTCGCTCGCTGGGGCCGGGCGACACTCCCTCGCGCGTCGAGAAAACCGAGCCGCCGCTTCAGGACCCCAGGCCGTCGAAGGAGGGCCAGCGCCAGCCATGAACACCACATCCGCGCCAACCCCGCCGCCGCCGCGCAATTACCTGAACGTCGCCTATGGCGTCAAGTCCTGGCTGCTGACGCTGGACCACAAGCGCATCGGCATTCTCTATCTGGTCTCGATCACGCTGATGTTCTTCGTCGGCGGTGTCTTCGCGGTGATGATCCGGCTCGAACTGCTGACGCCGGAGGGCGATCTCGTCCAGGCCGACACTTACAACAAGCTGTTCACGATGCATGGCCTGGTGATGATCTTCTTCTTCCTGGTGCCATCCATCCCCTCGGTGATCGGCAACTTCATCGTGCCGATGATGCTCGGCGCGCGCGACCTCGCTTTTCCCCGGCTCAACTTGCTGAGCTGGTATCTGTTCATGATCGGCGCTTTCCTGTTTGTCCGCGTCATGCTCAGCGGCGGCATCGATACCGGCTGGACGTTCTACACCCCTTACAGTTCCAACCCGGATCGCTCGAAGACCGACGTCATCCCGACCATCCTCGCCATCTTCATCACGGGTCTCTCGACCATCCTGACGGGGCTGAACTTCATCGTCACCATCCACACGATGCGCGCGCCCGGCCAGACGTGGTTTCGGCTGCCGTTGTTCATCTGGTCGATCTATGCGACGAGCCTGATTCTTGTCCTTGCCACTCCGGTTGTGGGTATCGCCCTGATCCTCGTTTCGGTCGAGCGGGCGACGGGAGTCGGCATCTTTGACCCGGCACTGGGAGGCGATCCGCTTCTGTTCCAGCACCTGTTCTGGTTCTACTCGCATCCGGTGGTCTATGTGATGATTTTGCCGTCGATGGGTGTGGTCAGCGAGATCATCACGACGTTCTCGCGCAAGACGGTCTTCGGCTACAAGTTCGTGGCGTTCGCCAGTATTGCCATCGCGGTCCTCGGCTTCCTGGTCTGGGGCCATCATATGTTCGTGGCCGGCCAGTCGGTCTACTCGGCCATGGTCTTCTCGATCCTGAGTTTCCTCGTTGCCGTGCCGTCGGCGGTCAAGGTGTTCAACTGGACGGCCACGCTCTACAAGGGTTCCATCTCATGGCAGACGCCGATGCTCTACGCCCTGGGCTTCATCGGCCTGTTCACCCTGGGCGGCATGACAGGACTGTTCCTGGCGACCCTGGCCGTGGATGTCCATGTCCACGACACTTATTTCATCGTCGCCCACTTTCATTTCATCATGGTCGGCGGCGCGGTGATGGGCTACATGGGAGCGCTGCACTACTGGTGGCCGAAGATTTCCGGCCGGATGTATCCCGAGGGCTGGGCCAAGGCGGCGGCGATCCTGATTTTCTTCGGCTTCAACCTGACGTTCTTCCCTCAGTTCGTCCTTGGCTACCTGGGCATGCCGCGGCGCATTCACTCCTATGCCAGCGAGTTCCAGGTGCTGAACGTGATGTCCACCGCGGGGGCGTCGATCCTCGGCGTGGGCTATGTGATTCCGCTGGTCTATCTGATCGGCTCGCTCGGCTACGGCCACAAGGCGAGTGCCAATCCGTGGGGATCGACGGGACTGGAGTGGCAGACGGCTTCGCCGCCGCCGCCGGACAACTTCGCCGAGACGCCCATCGTGACCGGACCGCCCTACCGGTATTTGCGAGAGGAGGCCCACGTTGGCGGCTGAACACCCTGGCGCGCTGGCGCATCACTTCGACAGTCTGGAGCAGCAGCACGACGCGGCGCGCCTGGGCATGTGGGCCTTTCTGCTCACGGAGGTGATGCTGTTTGGGGCGATCCTGACTGGCTACACCGTCTATCGGTCGTCGTTTCCGGCCGAGTTCGAGGCCGGCAGCGGCCGGCTGATCGTCGGCCTTGGCGCTCTCAACACGGCGATCCTCCTGGGCAGCAGCCTGACGATGGCCCTCGCGGTGCAGGCGGCCCAGAGAGGCAGTCGAAACGGCATCATCGGCTTTATGCTGCTGACGGTATTGCTCGGCCTGGTCTTTCTCGGCATCAAGGCGACTGAATACGCCATCGACTATCGCGAGTCGCTGGTTCCCGGCTTTCGTTTTGACAAGAGTCAGTGGACGCAACCGGGCCGCGTGCAAATGTTCTTCGTGTTCTATTTCGTCCTGACTGGGCTGCACGCGGTCCACATGCTGATCGGGATCGGCGTGCTGCTGATCGTTGCCTTCCGGGCGCGGACAGGCCGCTATGGTCCCGATTACTACACGCCGGTGGAGATGGCGGGACTCTACTGGCACTTTGTCGATATCGTGTGGATCTTCCTGTTTCCGCTGCTGTACCTGGTCGGAACGCGCGAATTGTTCTGACATTCTTGCCGCTTATCCAGAAATGACTTCGGCGAGCGGCACGGCGTAAGCGTGCCGGTTTGGCCGATGCACCGGCACGCTGACGCTGTTGGTAATCGGCGCGCAAAACGGACCCACCTGATCGGCCTCCTGGGCCCTACGCCACCGTGGCGGGCGTCCGGGTCCATCCCGGGTTTCAATCCTTGTTCTCGTGGATCGGCCTCCTGGGCCTCGACATCCCGGATGCGGCGGGCGAGGCACGCATGTTTCAATCCTTGTTCTCGTGGATCGGCCTCCTGGGCAACGGTTCGGGATGGATGATGAATTCCATGATAAATAGTTTCAATCCTTGTTCTCGTGGATCGGCCTCCTGGGCAACGCTTTGGCATGGACGACGAGTTTCACGATAAATAGTTTCAATCCTTGTTCTCGTGGATCGGCCTCCTGGGCAGTGCGAGATCATAGCTGAGCACCTGGGATGCAGCAAGGTTTCAATCCTTGTTCTCGTGGATCGGCCTCCTGGGCTGTGTTCCAGTTAGGTACGCAATACCCTTGCGTTTACAGTTTCAATCCTTGTTCTCGTGGATCGGCCTCCTGGGCGCCAAGGCGTTCGAGTTGCCATACCGGCCCTTCGAGGTTTCAATCCTTGTTCTCGTGGATCGGCCTCCTGGGCTTCAACGCGCAGAACAAAGCGACTGGCAAGTTCCTTCTGTTTCAATCCTTGTTCTCGTGGATCGGCCTCCTGGGCCATAGCCCTCCTCCGGTGATGTAAGCGATAACCTGGGGTTTCAATCCTTGTTATCGTGGATCGGCCTACTGGGCTGTGCTTGAGTAACGGAATGCTGGCGATTTAAGATTGTTTAAATACTTTTTCTCGTGGATCGGCCTCCTTGGCTTGAGAGCATCCCGGCTCTCTTACTGATGGGGTGCGTTTCAATCCTTGTTCTCGTGGATCGGCCTCCTGGGCGTCGTTGAACACCACTTGG
>JBBSDR010000618.1:0-5158 GCA_038240465.1 Gemmatales bacterium | reverse complement strand
GTCCCGATAGCGATACTTGAAGTAGGAAGGCTCGCCAAGACTGTCCGGGCCAAAGAAATCGTTGGCGTGCGAGTAGTAGGTGAAGAAGACGTCGAACAGCATGATGAGGGCGATGCCGATGCGCAGAGCGGCCAGGCGTTCGGCCCGCACCGGCTCGGTCAGCCAGGTCCAGCGGCTCAACGGCCAGGGATAGTACGGCTTCAGTCCAAGGACCCGGGCTTCCCCGGGAGGAGAGGCAGTTGCCATCGTGTGGGTTTCTTGCTCTCGAATCGGCCTTCACTGTGCAGGTATCGTTCCAGGGAGTCCGGCACCGCCAGGTGGCGTCCTGGACGCCAGCGACAAATCGGCTCATCCGCTTCCTCGATCCACTCCCAGGGTTGCGGCCCGGGAGGCGGCGGAATCGTCCAGGTTTGCAGGCGGAGAATGACTTGCCTCGGCTCCGGCAGGTCGGGATGCTCCTTCTGAAATCGCCTCAGCCTCCAGCGCAGGAAGAGAAACATCTCATCCTCATCGCCTCGTTCTTCACTGTCTCCCTGCATTTTCGCTTGCACCTGTCGTTCCCAGCGGGCGCGATAGGTTTCTTCGTCGTCCCCGTTTTTACGCAGCGCCATCTCCATGATCGACTCGTAGCGGCGGGCGCGGAAGTGGCCGAAACGAAAAAAGCGGTTGATGTCGCGCGGGTGGTTGTCGGAGGGGATCAGCATCGATCGCGGCTGTCCCTCCTGGACGCCATCGAGAAGAAGCAACGCTGGCCCGCCCCCCAGCGCGACGACCGCCTTGCCGTCGAAGCGATCCTCCAGGGGATCGCGATCGTCATCCCAGCGCATCTCGACGGCGACGAGGCAGGTCCAGTCAACGACGTAGGGAGCAAACAGGCTCCAGCCCTGCTCCTGTCCGGTCAACCGCGCCCAGCGGTCCAGCCGGGGTTTGAGATAGTTTTTTTTCCCCGCCAGCCAGGAGGTCTTCTCGTCCTCGACCCACTCCTCCAGCAGCGGACCCACCTTGGGGATAGCGATGATGCGGGGCCAGGCCGTGGCGTCCTCTTCGGCATCAGCGATCGCGTCGCGATTCTGAAGCCTCTGCCAGACGTCGCGGTGCTTCCGCAGGTGCTTCAACTCCTTTGGATAAATATCGACGAGGTTGAAGGCGAACAGGAACAGGACCTGGCCGATGACGAACAGACCGAGACCGATTCCGAGACCCACACGGAGTACGGCAACGCACGTCCCCAGAGCCGAACCGGCGGCGGGAGGCTGGCTCACTCCTCGTCCTCCTCATCGACCTCTTCTTCGTCCTCCTCCTCGCCTTCGTCCGTATTCTCTTCCGGCTCCTTCTCGGGGTCATACTCGAAGGCTGCCTTGA
This sequence comes from Gemmatales bacterium, assembly GCA_038240465.1. Classification (GTDB taxonomy): domain Bacteria; phylum Planctomycetota; class Planctomycetia; order Gemmatales; family Gemmataceae; genus JBBRIK01. The sequence continues at coordinate 3,796 of JBBSDR010000618.1, read as the reverse complement.
TGTCGGGTTCCAGAATTGTTTTCAATCCCCAGGCGCTGACGGCGATTGCGCCGAAGTTGTAGAGGATGGCGAGGGTCATTTGGATGTAGCCGAGAGCACCAGCGTCTTCCAGTTCCATTTGACCGATCAGGAGGATGGCGAAGTAGATGACGCCTCCGATCCCGAGGACGATGCCCATGATAGGCCCCACCATCGCCCAGGTATAGGACTCGAGAGTCTGCATCTTGACCCCGGCAAAAGCCATGACGCTGCCGTACAGCAGGATCAGAAAACCAATGACGAGCCTCCAGATGCAGGTAATCGTCTCCCGGTCTTCCATCACTTGCCAGACCCTGAACGCGACCTTATCGGACGTCTCCAGCTCACTGATTTTCACAGCGGTGATAAACTCCTCGGCCGGCTTGACCTTCGCGAGCAGCGGATCGACAAGCCTGGCGATGTCCTCGAGTTCTTCTGCCGCGATGATGTCCTTCTTGAGCTTGGCGAAGATCTTGGGGCCGGCAGCTTTCCCTTTTGACGATTCGTCCCTGACCAATTTTTCCAGAGCTTGCGAAACCTCAACGCCTCTCTTGGTACTCGCGACCGTTTCGGCAAAAATGAAAGGCCAAAGGCCCATCACGAACACGACGAGTCCGGCGACGGCGGTAAGGCCCCCGTTGATGATCACATAGGAGGAAGGCTTGGCGAGGATGGCGACGGCCTTGCCGCGCGGGTCCTTGGTGGTCACGTCCGGAGCGTAATCGATCTTCAGTTTTGTCTTCTCGCGTTCCTCCTCTTCTTCCGCATTCATCTTGAAGCCGTAAGTGCCGCCGTCATCGTCCTCATCGTCCCCAGCCGGCTTCTTGGGCGCGGGCGGCGGGGGAGCGGCCGGCTTCGGTGAAGCCTTGGCCGGACCGCCTTTCTTGATGGCGGCCTTCTTTTGCGGCGCGCGTTCTTCGTCCTCGACGAGTTCGCCGTCTTCCGCGGGAATCGGGAAGACAGCCTGGCAGCGCGGACACCGGACTTTCTTGCCGGGAGTCGGCGCCTTGGCCAGAGTAAGCGTCTTGTCGCACTCGGGACAGGTGAGTTTGGCCGCCATGTCGGACTCCAGAAACGCCGCCGCGAGGAAACTCGTCGGGTGCAGGGACTCGCTTCGATCCTTTGTACCTCATTCTTCCGGCTTTCGCCAGACGCTGATGCCCGCGTGCTGTCCGAGCATGCGGATGTCGAGCCGCCGCTGTGCTTTCCAGTTCACTGCGCGGGCCACTCGCTCCAGCAGGTCCAGATCGCTGACCAGCAGCACGGCCCGTCCTCCGGGCTTCAGGACGCGGTCGTACTCGGCCACCATGGCGCGATAGAGCGGGCCGATCTCCTCGGGATCGAGCAGTTGCTTGCCGAACGGCGGATTTGACACGACGCGATCGACGCTGCCGCTTGCGAGCGGCAACTGTCGCGCATCCCAGCGAGCCAGCAGGGCCGGCGGCATCCGCCTCAGGTTGACGTCGGCGGCACTCAGGGCGGCGCGGTCGAAGTCGCCGGCCAGCACCTGCACGCCCTGGCCGCGATGCGAACGCAACAACTCCAGCAACTCGGCGGCGATGGTGCCGGCGCCGCACATCGGATCGACAACCACCATGCCCGGCCCGAAGCCGGTCAGCCGGATCAGCGAAGCCGCAACCGTCGGCCGCAGCGAGGCCGGGATGTGTTCGATCTTGTAGTTGCGATGGCGCATCTCGCGCGTCGAGAGACGCAGGCCGCAGAACGCGGTCTCGCCCTGGATGGTCAGCCAGACCTCGACCGAGGCGTTCTCCTCCGCCTGTCGCCAACTGGCCGGCAGATGGCCCGCAAGTCCCTTCGCCAGCGCTTCGCGGGCGTGCTTGCGCATGTAGACGTGCTTGCCGGACATCTGCGTGATGAGACGATACGTTGGCTTGCCTTTGGGCCGGGGATGGACGGTGTGGTGCAGACGCAGCAAGTTCGTCCAGTCGGGTTCGCGCGCCGTCCAGCGCTCGATCTTCTCCAGATCGACGGCGCGATACGTCAGCTGATCGGTCCCCCAGGCGAAGAGGAAGACGTCCTCGGTGGTGCGAAGTTTCAGCAGATCTTTTTCGAGAGACGGAACGCGGAAGACCACAACGCCGCGCGCCGTCTTGCGGACCTCGCCGCCGAAGTCGCGCGTGATCTCATCGCCGGCCACTTCTTCCAGGCCGGGAAAGACCATGGCGTAGCAGGGCGGCAACTCGGGGGTGGGGCGCGGCATGGCTCGGTCCTCTTGCTGGAACGGTTCTGGTTGTTATACTTATCCTCTGAATGATCGATGACCAATGAACAATGACCAATGACGAATTCCGGGTTGCCAAGGGCGTCCGGAGTTGGTCGGTGGAAATTGTTCATTGGTCATTGTTCGTTGGCCATTGTTCATTTCGCTTGCTGGGGGACGATTCATGGTGGACATGCTGACCGATCTGAAGGCGATCCTTGTCGAGCGCGAGGACTGCGACGCCGGCACCATGCAGAAGGTGCGCGAGGGACTCGGGCAGGGAGCCAGCCAGTATCGCGTCCTTCGCGACGTGGCCGACGTCCTGCGCAAGCGGGTCGAGGCGGCCCAGGGGGCGCAGGCCAAGAAATGGCATCTCAAACTCGGCGTCGCCTGTTTCTTCCTCGGCCACACGTTCGAGGCCGCCGAGCATTTACGCCAGGCCGAAGGCGCTCTCGCCAACTACACGCTCGGCCGGGCCCTCGTCTCGCTCAACCAGTTTGACGAGGCGCTGAAGGCGTTCGAGAAGGCGGAGAAGACCGGCTACAACGCCAGCCAGGTACAACTGCAGCGCGTCGGCATCCACCGCCAGCAGGGCCACATCGACAAGGCGCGCGAAATGCTGAAAAAGCTCGAAGAGCAGATGGCCCCGCACGCTGCCGAGTATCACTTCCAGGTCGGGAGCTGCTTTCTCGCCGAGGGCGAGCGGGCGCTGGCCGTCAAGTCCCTCGAACGTGCCATCGAACTGGATCCGACGCACACAGCGGCCCTGTTCCAGCTCGGCCACGCCAACGACCTCGCCGGCAACGACGAGGAGGCCATCGGCTACTACGAGCGCTGCCTGAAGTATCCGCCCCTGCACGTCGGCACGTTCAAGAACCTCGGCATCCTCTATGAAGACCACGAGCAATACGACAAGGCGGCGGAGTGCTTCTCGCGCGTCCTCAACGCCCGGCCGACCGACGAGCAGGCGCGCCTGTACTTCAAGGACGCCACAGCGTCGCGGAACATGTACTACAATCCCGAGGAGGACGAGCAGCAGAGCCGGAACAGCCTGGTCCTCGAAATTCCGGTGACGGACTTTGAGTTGTCGGTCCGCAGCCGAAACTGTCTGAAGAAGATGAACATCCGCACGCTGGGCGATCTGACGCGCGTCACCGAGCAGCAGTTGCTGTCGAGCAAGAACTTCGGCGAGACGTCGCTGATGGAAATGCGGCAAATCATGGAGAGCAAGGGCCTCCGGATCGGACAATCGCTCGAAGACGGACAGCAGAACGAGGTTCGCTATCGCCCGCAGCAGCCGCTCAGCGAAGAGGAACAGGCGGTCCTGAACAAGCCGGTCAGCGATCTGAACCTGTCGGTGCGGGCGCGCAAGTGCATGACGCGACTCGGCATCAACACCCTCGGACAGCTAATGGATCATACGGCCGATCAACTGCTGGAATCGAAGAACTTCGGCATGACGTCGCTGAGTGAGGTGCGCGAGAAACTCGGGCAACTCGGACTGTCGCTGCGAGGAGACTGATGGTTAGCCGCGACGCGAGTCTTCGAGCGGAGCGC
>JBBSDR010000617.1:0-5163 GCA_038240465.1 Gemmatales bacterium | reverse complement strand
GCCGCGCACGCGCGGCACCGGTATCGGCACAGTCCTGTGCGACCACTCCAGCAGCGAGGCTCCAGTAACTCAGCCGGCAACGTCCCGAAGCTCAACTCAAGCAGCATTCGTACAGCCTGTCGCCAGGCACTCACGGCCCCTCCCGCAGTGCAAGTTCGTCGAGTTCCTCTCCGTGTCTTTTCTGTTAGCCGGCTTATGCTATCCGCCTCCCTCTTCTTCAGAGCGCGGGCATTCACAGCGCCAGTTCCTCCAGAGAACGAACTGTCAGGACCACAATAAGAGCGGAGTTCAGGCGCTCGATGTCCGCTGCCGCAATCCGTTGCAGCCACTCCTCCGGCAGCGCTCCAAAGCGCTGCTGCAGTTGCGTTTGCAAAGTGGCGCGCAGCGCGCGTGTCTCTCCGCGCGTCTCGCCTTCACGCAGAAATCGTTCCTTCAGTTCCTCTTCCCACGTCTTTCCCGCTAGCTTGCTCATGGCTTCCACCTCCCGTTTCAGGTCCACGTTTGAATGACTGTCCAGCGTTGCCTCCTTCACCCGGTCATACTCCTCATGCGGTCGGCGGTAGAACGACCAGTGCAGTACCATTCGCAGTAACTGGTCCCAGCGCACCCGCGCCTGTGTTCCCAGCGGCTCCAGATGCGCCAGCGCCTGCCGCAGCGTCGCCAGAAACTCCTCCGTCGGCGCTTGTCCCGCCCGCGCCACCGCCAGTACCTGCCAGAAGGGATCATCGCTCTTGAGCAACTGCTCGGCCGGGTGTTCCGGCAGGTCCCACAACGGCATTGCCCAGCGCGGCAACCAGGCCTGTAACTCCTGCGGCACGTCGAACAGGTCGGCAAGCGATCGGCTCGTGTCCCACGGCTCCTGCCCGGTGTGCAACACAATCGGCAGGATCGGCGTCAGTCGCAACGGAGCGCCGCGCCCGTGTCCTTCTTCCCAACGCTTCCACTCCTGCTCCCAGAAAAAGACGGCGTACACGAGCATTCGCAGTGGCATGGCCTGGTCGGTGTCGCTCTGATGTTCGACAAGGATGCACACCAGGACCTCGCGCTGTCCGGCGGCGTCGAGGTAGGGCAGGCGAACCAGGACGTCGCGCTCGCGGCTGCGCCAGTCGTCCAGGAAATACGGCTTGCCGACAACCTCCACCCGGCTGTAGTCGAGATGGTCGGCGATGTCCGGGGCAACCTCGCGGACCAAAGCTCGCAGGTTGTCCGGCTGCAGCAAGGCGTCGCGCATCATCTTGTCGGGCAGATTGCGCGGCAAATCGTTCGGCGAACGAGCCATGCGCTGCTCCTGGGGCTTCCCGGGCGAGGCTCGCGCTATTCTGAAGCCCGTCCGCCCTGTCTGTCAAGTCGGGAGCCAGCCTCGGCTGCACTCCTCCCTGCATTCCACTGACCGAAAACCCGCTTTCGGCTATCGGCCCAGACGTCGAAACGCGGCGGCTGCTTCCCGCGTCTGCACGGATTCGGACCAGCCGGCGGCCAGCGTCTTCAACAACTGCCGGGCTTCCGGCGTTCCGATCCACTCCAGGGCGGCAACCGCACGCACCTGACGCAACTCCTCCGTCGAGAGCGGCCGGGCTTCCAACTCGCCAAGGAGCAACTCGATACGGCGATGCACTTCCAGCGGCAACTTCGCCTTCAGCGCCTCGCGCATGGCCGGTTCCGCCGCCCTGCCATGCTTGCTCAACTCGCGCGAGGCCGCTTCACGCACCTTGAATTGCGCGCTGGCCAGGTCTTCCAGCCATTTCTTGATCGGCAGGTCCTGCACCGGCGCCGGCCGCAAACGCTGCTTCAAGAACTGCACCGCCGGTGCGGACGCCTTACTCAACTGCCAGAGGACGCGATACGCGGCCGCCGTATCGCCAGCCAGGTCTTTCCAGAGCCGGTCCCGGTCCGCTTCGGTGAAGGCCAGTGGCTCCTCCGGCACACGCAACCGGTCCCAGTTCAGGTCCCAGAGGAGGATGCTGCCATCGTCCCGGCTCGTGGCCAGCAACTTGCCTCCAGGAGCCAGCGCGACGCAAGGGGACCAGTACTCCGGGAGCGGGACAGCGAGGGCCTCCTGGCCCGTCGCCACCTCCACAAATCGGACCACTCCACCGCCCACCGTCACGATCAGCCGGCCGTCGGCCGTGAAGACCGCTGTCCTGCCCCTGTCCTCGAGGCGGAACAGTTCCCGCTGCGAGGATGGGTTGGCCACACTCACGAACTCTTCCTGCCGGCTGGTGAAGATGGTACCGTCGCGGACCATCCTGAACGAATCTCCGGCGGACAGGATCAGTCCCGTGGCGGAATACTCCAGCCGCCCTTGCTCACCGGGAGGACTGCCAAGCTCCTTGCCCGTGGCAATGTCCCAGAGCTTCAATTTGTCGGCCGTGTGGATCGTCACGTTGGCATCGACAATCACGACCTCGCCGGCTGAGAGCAGCGCTTTTCCATCGGGAGAAAAGGCCAGAGCAGTGGTACCGGCCTCGTGGCCTTTGAGACGACGCTGGACGGCTTTCTTGCCCACGTCCCAGATGGCAATCTCTTTATCTCCGCCCACGGCCAGCAGGTCGCTTCCGGGAGCGAACGCCAGGCAATGGTGATCACCCGGCTGGTTGGGAAACTCCAGAAGCTTGTCGCCACCGGGCAACTTGTGGACCTGAACACCGCCGGGGCCGACCAGGGCCAGCAGTTTTCCGTCCGGTGAGAAACTCGTCCAGTCGCTGCCCCGAACCTGCCAGGCGGGTTTGAGTGCGAACGTCCCTGTCTGTTTTCCCGTGGCGACGCTCCAGAGTTGGACCTCCGCTTTCCCCCTGGTCACCTCCCCCCAAAGGACCGATAGCAAGGAGCCGTCGGGAGAAAAGCGCAGTTCCGGGTAGGGCGATTGAGCCATTGGGGTGGACGGCAGCACGCGAAATTCCTCCAGTTTCACCTTCGCCCGCTGGCTGAGTCGGAGATCCACAGCCGCCTTTTCCGTCCACGGTCCGTGGGCGATAATCGCGTCCCAGCCCTGAAGCTTGCTCAGACGCTCACGCAGGTCGAGGCTGGTGTTGTGCCGGCCGAGACGCTTCTCGTCGGCCCAGCGCGGACTGAGGTCTGCTGCCAAAGTGCTGACTTCCTCATCGGTGGTGATGGTGAAACGCCCCTGGGCATCCGTGGACCGGGAGAGCAGGTAGTCCTCGCAGAGTGTGAATGCATGCACCTTCACTCCCGCGGCGGGTTTGCCGTCCGGTCCGCGGACCGTCCCCGTCAACGGGAAGCGTTCCGACTGCCTGAATGAGATGGAGTCATGAACCGTGACGTGATCGATGCTGGCGATGATCTTCCCAATTTGCGCGCCGCGGGCACGGTGAACGTGGACGACGTTCCCATCAATGCCGGTGACAGTGGCACCCTCGGCGGCCACGATGCGGAAGCAGTTGCCGGTGATCTCGAGTGTGCCCCCCGCATCAACGAAAAACAGGCCGACATTGACCTTCGCTTTCAGAACACCGCCGCGCTTGATCCAGGCCGTGACGTCGTTGCCATCAACGGTGGCTTTTTTCTCGTAGACAACGGCACGCGCCGGAACGAGGAAGACTCGCGATTTGGCTGGAGGGCCATCGGCTCGTACTCCGGGAACGATCCCGCCCAACAGGCCGATCGAGAGGACAAACACGGACATCGCATGCCAACCTGTGCCGGAAATGGTCTCCTCCTTACAGCAACGCCGCGCCAATAGCCGAACTGATCTTGTTATACACACCCGCTTGGCTGGAGAGATTCGCCCCGGACGTGACGGCCAGGCGGCCGAGGCGATCCTCGATCCTCTTCGATACGGGTGTTCCAGGCAGTAATCGCGTAGAATGACAAGGAAGCCAGCCGCGAGTCTGCACTCCCGTAGCCCTGGTGAGAGATGATCCAACTCACACACGAACCGATCGATTATCACGCCTTGACCGAACAGGTTCGCCGTCCGGGTTGCGGCGCCGTCGTCCTCTTTCTCGGCACGGTCCGCGATCTGACCGGCGACAAGTTGACGACCGCGCTCGACTACGAAGCCTATCCGGGCATGGCCGAGAAGAAGATGGCCGAGATCGAGACAGACACCCGTGGCCGCTGGCCCGTCGGCGAGATTGTTCTGGTGCATCGTCTGGGGCATCTCGACGTCGGCGATATCAGCGTGGCCGTCGCGGTCAGTTGCCCGCATCGCGCCCAGGCGTTCGAGGCGTGTCGTCACGCCATCGATCGCCTCAAGGAACTGGTGCCGATCTGGAAGAAGGAAAACTGGCAAGACGGCTCGACCGAGTGGGTGCATCCCGGATCGCCGGGCTGACCTGGGGGAATTGTCGATGCGCTTCCGTTATGACAAGAGCAGCAAGTGGCTGATCGAGCACCACGGCGACTCGATTTTGCGCCTGGGCGGAGTCGGTCCTATCGTTTCGTGGCGGGCGATCTTTTCCGAACTCGTCCAGCCGCGCCAGTTGCCGGATGGCCTGATCGAGGCGCGTCTTGTAGGCCGGCCGAAGGCCGACTTGTTCCTCGTTGAATTGACCACCTACCCCTACTCCAGCATTCCGGCTGAACTGCTCGACGATCTTCTCCTCGTCTATCTCGACCGACATCAACTGCCGGAACTGCTCACGATCGTGCTGCATCCCAAGGGAAACGTCGAGGTTTCCCGAGATAAGCGGGTACAAAGTCCGCTGGGCTGGACCTCCCTCCTGGCGAGTTGGCGTGTGGTGGAATTGTGGACTCTGCCGGCCGCGCCGCTGCTGGCTGCCGATGATCCGGGCCTGGCGCCCTGGATTCCGCTGCTGCTCTCGGATATGCCGCCCGAGGTAATCCTGCGACAGTGCCGCGACCTCATCGACCGCAAGGCCAAGCCGGAGGAACACGAGAATTTGCTGGTGGTCGCGCAGATCCTGGCGGGTTTGCGATATGATGATGAAGGGCTGCTCTCCATTTTTGGAGGTAAGAAGACCATGATCGAATCCCCCGTGCTGATGCGGCTGCTCGCGGAAAAAGAGGCTCAGGGCCTTCACCGCGGTATTCGAGCGATGCTGCGGGCGCGCTTTTCTGCCATTCCACCGGAAATCCTCGCGGCTCTGGAAGGGATTCTCGATCGGGAACGGTTGGAGGAGCTAAATGTCTGGGCCGCTCGATGCCCCGACCTCGAAGGATTTGCCGCTCGCTTACAGAATC
>JBBSDR010000616.1:0-5164 GCA_038240465.1 Gemmatales bacterium | reverse complement strand
GCCCGCCTCCAGCGCCGCCGCCGCACGAGCCAGTCCAGCGGCGTCGAGGTCGCTGAGCGCGACATGCGCGCGCGGGTAACGCGCGACGAGGACCTCGGCGAGCGCGGATCCGATCGCGCCCGCTGCGCCGGTGACGAGGACCAGTCCCTCGCCGATCATCTTGTCCAGTTCCACAGCAGTGGTCCAATGCGCTCGGGCAGGTCGATGATCTCGATGCGCACCGGCAGGTTCTCGCTCAGATGCAGTCGGCTCGGCGTATGGATCTCCTGTCCTGCCCCGTAACCCTCGACGCAGCGGCTGACGGTCGCTCCCGCGATGCCCTGCTGCTGGCACAGTTGCACGATGGCGGTGTACAGCGGCCTCGAGTGCCACTGATCGGTACTATTGACGAAAATCGTAACTTGCTTCGCCTCCGCTTCCATTTTCATGGCATTCCCCTCTACCGTCTTGAGAAGATGAGACCGACGAAGGCCACGCCGAGCAGCACGCCGAGGAAGCCAGCCATCACGCTGGCGAAGACGTTGCCGAAGGCATACAGCCAGCTGCCGTCGCGCACCAGTTTGTACGTCTCCCACTCGAACGTCGAGAAGGTCGTATAGCCGCCGCAGAAGCCCGTGCCGATCAGCAAGAACCAGTCCTCATGGCCCGGGGGCAGCCGTTCGAGGACGATGACGGCAGCAGTGGCGAGGATGAACGAGCCGGTGACGTTGATGAACAGGGTGCCATAAGGAAATCCCTCTCCCCACGGCTGACTGTTGAACCATTTGCCGATGCTGTAGCGCAGATACGTCCCCAGGGCGCCGCCCAGCATCAGCAGGAGCATCTTCTTCCTCGCGCGCAGATTGGATCGCATCTTCGCTCCTCGTCCCGAACGGCGGCCCAGCCGCGCTCAGGGTGTCGCGACCGGATCGAGCATTCGATTCCATGCCCGCGCCGGACGTTTCTTCCAGTGGCCCTGATGGTAGACGTAACCGACCAGCAGCGGCACCGCGAGGGTTGCTTCGCAGAAGACCATCTGCTCGTAGGCCAGATCGACCTTGCCCCAACTCGACGCCTCCTTGAGCGTGCTGCCCGACAAGGCGCCGTCGCGCACATCGGCCACGGTCACCTGCACCGCGTACTTGTGCATCGGCACTTCCTGTCCCAGGACGTCCGCAGCCACGACGACATCCTGCGCGAAGTTCTTCGGCACGCCGCCGCCGATCATGAACAGGCCCGTGGTCGGGTTCTTGATCTTCAGCAGGGTCAACTCGTAGAAGTCCTTGACGCTGTCGAGCGTGACCTTCGGCTGATCGCCGCGCGCGTGCTGATGGGCGACCAGGCCGAAGCCCGCCGAGCAGTCGCTGAACGCCGGACAGAAGATCGGCACATTGTGCTTGTACGCTTCCCAGACGATGCTCGAGTCGGTCTTGCAGCCGTGCTGCTCCAGGTAGCCGCCCATCGCCCGAATGAATTCGCGCGACGAATGAGGCCGGGGTTCGAGTTCGTCGGTCACCTGGCGAATGGTTTCGTCGCAGATGCGCAGTTCGTCCTCGTCGATGAGCGTGTCGTAGATGCGATCGAGGTGAAGCTCGCGCAGTTCGGCGTCGAACATGCCGGAGCGCAGTTGCTCGTCGCCGACATAGTGCTTGAAGCCGAGCGCCTCGAAGAAGTCCTGATCGACGATGTTGGCGCCCGTGCTGACGATGGCATCGACGAGCCGATAGCGAATGGCGTCGGCGAAGACTTTTTTCAGGCCGGAACTGATGAGCGAGCCGGCGAGACAGAGGATGATGCCGCAGTCGTCGTCCTGGACCATGCGGCCATAGATGTCGGCGGCGCGAGCGAGGTCGCGGGCCGTGAAGGCCATGTGCCGCATGGCATCGACGAGCGGCACCACGTTGTGCCGGGTGATGTCCATGTGTTCGATGGGCGTCGCGAGCAGTTGGGCCTTGTCGAGCATCCGCATCTCCATTGCAAGAGTTTCTCCAGCGAACTACGAGTGAGGGAATCGTATTGCGAACCGTCGCACCCGGCAGCGCGGCCGCCGGTTCAGCGCGAGCGAATCCACTCGACGAACGCCCGATGCTCCCGATAGCGGGCGTTGCCGTGAAGACGCAGGCGGGCTAGTTCCTCGGGTTCGAGGGCCGGTTGCCTCAGGACTTCGAGGTTCGCGCGCAACTGAGCGAGGGTCCTCGGCGCCATCCAGCAAGCGCTGACGCCCGGCTGGCACAATGCGTAGCGGTAGCAATCCGCGGCACCGACCAGGCCGAGCAATCGGCCATAGCACAGAGCGCTGAACGTGAGGACGCCGGCGTCCAACTCATGCGCCAGCGGCAAGAGTTCCTCCTCCGCTCCGGGATGCGCGAGACTGTGGCGTACCATCAACACTGGGTAGCCGTCGCGCAGGGCCTGGACGGCAAGAGGACGCAGATGCGTTGACAAACCGACGGCCTGCACCAACCCCTTCTGGCGCATCCGCTCCAGCTCTTCGAGCGTCTCCTCGTCGAGCCGGCCCGGCGAGCGCACCCAGAACAGTAGAAAGACGGCCAGGCGCTCGATACGGAGCGTGCGCAGGGCGGATTCCAGATCGCGGCGAATCAAACGCGCGTCGGCCTGGAAGGAGCCTGCGACGACAACGAGTCGTTCCTTCATCGCTGACGGCAAACGCTGCCAGACGCGCGTCTGGGTGTGATAGCCTGGCTCCCAGAAGAAGAGGTTGACGCCTGCGTCCATCGCCTCGCGAAAGCCGCGCTCGGGCAGACTGTATCGCCCTGACAACCCCAGCGGCGACACCGCCAGTCCGGTTCGCCCCAGGAGTCGAACTGATGCGGGAACGGGCGGCAGATGCCAGTGCAACAACGGACTCGGAGTGTCTTCGCGTATGTCACTCGCACGGATTGCCTGCCTGCCCCAGGAGGGAGTGGGCGCGATCTCGTCGAGCGGTCTGTCGAGCAATTCAGCAGCCCGGCGGAGTACGCGCCACGATGACTCGTACTCCGGTTGTTGCCACAGCGCTTCGGCCTGCTCTTTCGTCAACTCCCGGGCGCGGCGGACATGGTCGGGGACGTCGTCCGGTTGCCGCTCGCTGGTCCGCGATGGCATCCCGCCGAGGCGCACGGCCCATTCCTCCATGCGCGGGCGGCGCGGTTCGGCGAGCAGCGCGCGGGCGGCGGCGATGTGTTCCGGCTGGCCGATCTGGACCAGGGTGTCAGCGACGAAGCGATGAATCCCCTGAATGGCACTCGCGACAGGCCGGCCATCCTGGAGCGTCAGCAAACCAGGGAGCAGCGGCAGGGCGACTTTGCGTTCGCGCGCGGTCAGATGCCGCAGGTTCCGCAGCAGCACGGGCGGGTCGTCGTCCCACCAGGCCGCCTGTTGCCAGGGAGGCACGACGGGGACGGTGCGTGGCGGCGGCTCCTGATTCGGTGTCGCGAGAAACTCCAGGTAACGCAGCGCTCCCTCGGCGAGCGGTCCACCATCGCCGTTGCGGCGTCGCGCTTCAGCGATGATGCCGGGCGCCTGCCGCTCCCACTCCAGCAGATGCCGCACGGCCCCATCTCGAATGCGCCAGACCGGATCGGACAGGGCGGCGAGCAGCGGCCAGCGCTGGGCGGGATCGAGTCGGGCAAGAGCGCGGAGGGCCTCGCGGCGGACGCGGACGGAAGGATCGTGAGCCAGGATTTCCGCGAACACTTCGGCGTCGGCGGGGTCTTGCTGAAGGCGAAGGGTGTGCAGAGCGGCGCAGCGGACGGCGCTGGTGTCCTGCTGAGCGGCGTGACGCAACGCCAGGCGGGCGAGGGGCTGGCGCGAGCCGGAGAGGGCGCGAATGCCAGCTAGCGCTGCTTCGTCGGCTGACGGCGCTTCAAGCAGATCGTGCAGACCTTCGAGAGCAGCGAGAGCGTCACAGCCGGTCAAGGCATGTGCAGCCTGCGCGGCCCGTGCGGGGTCCGCCAGGGCGAAGGTGATACGCCGGAGAAGAGCGGCAGACAGTAGCGACACGAACAAGGCCCCTGGGAGGATTTGAACCTCCATTTCCACATTGCAAACGTGGCGTCCTCACCCTTGGACCACTCGGGGCAGTTGCGACCGCTTGTGGCTTGACGGACAACGCCGCCAAGCCGCAAGAAGGCCCCTGGGAGGACTCGAACCTCCGTCTTCAGATTATGAGTCCGCTGTCTTGCCCGTTAGACGACCGGAGCATTCTCGATCTGTCTCATGATATCATGAGAGCGAACACTGGGAACCGCGAGGAAGTCGCCATGCTCGAAGCCGCCTTCTTGCAGGACATCGTCAACAATCCGGAAGACGAAGCTGTCCGCCTCATCTATGCCGACTGGCTTGAGGACCAGGGCAATCCGCGCGGTGAGTTCATCCGCGTGCAGTGTCAACTCGCCCGCTGGGCCGGCGATTCGACCGACTGGCGTGAGTGGGCCATGATTGCGCGCAATCTGAAACACCTGCGGCAGCGCGAGAAGGAACTACTCGCGGAACACACCAGCGCCTGGAAGACGTCGCTCGGCGTCGCGCATCTCGCGGTCGAATTTCGCCGTGGGTTTGTCGAGAAGTTGCAGATCTCGTCGAAGGAATTCGTGCAGCGCGGGGCGGAGTATTGTCAGCGGATGCCCATTCGCGAAGTCGATTTCTTTCTCCGCGATTTGCCGATGATAGAACTGGCCGCGTGTCCATTGCTGGAACGTCTATCGAGCGTGATTTTCAGCGGCTATCTGGGAAATAGCGAACTCGCAGCCTTTGTCTCCTCCAGTCATCTGAAACGCCTGGAACGGCTCGGGCTAAGGAGGACCTACATCGGCGATGCGGGTTTGCAAGCCCTGGCTGAGTCTCCCCATTTCGCCCATGTGAGCGCCCTCGATTTGCGGTCGTGCAGAATTACTGTGGAGGGGTTGCGAACGCTGCTGCTGTCGCCTTATGCGGGTCGGCTGCGTCACCTCGACATTCGTGAAAACGTTGGACTGATGACGCCACAACTGATCGAACTCGTTGAGCAGGCGGGGGGATCGGGATCGACCTGGAGTCTGCAACTTCTCCTGACGCCCCACGCCTCGCGCGAAAGCCCTCTGAGCAATCGCTTCGCCCGTCAACTTGCCGAAGAGGCGGGTACGAGCGAGGCCGATGCGGCAGCCATCCTGGCACAAGCTCTGTCCTCGTCGCAGCGTCGCCGGCG
>JBBSDR010000615.1:0-5176 GCA_038240465.1 Gemmatales bacterium | reverse complement strand
TGTCCGGCCGAGGACCGCGAGTTTCCGGCCGAGGACAAAGGAGAAGGGATCGAGCGTGCCGGCTTCTGGCTTGGGGTCGTCTGTGACGCGATCGCCCACAAGGCCGCTCGCCCGGATCGGAGCCGAGACCTGGCGAACGAGTTAAGCAAAATCCTCGGCGTTGACCCCAATACCCCCCCGGCGGAACTCAAGGATCGGGCGGAGAAGGCCCTCGCCGAGTTGTGCTACCACAACACGCTGCCGACGGCCGAGAAATCCGTCGAACAGGCATTGCTCATCCGTGAACTGCTGATCGCCCGGTTCGCGCGTCACTTCACGCCGGACTTTCGCGACCAGGACGACGTGAAACTGCTCGCCATCGGGCTGACCGGGGGTATCAACCTGTGGCCGAAACTGAGGCCGATTTTCGAGTCGTGCGCGAAAAGCAATGAGATCGGCGTCGGTTTCAAACTGATCGACCTCTATGAGAAGGCCAACGATGAACTGACTCCGAAAATGGAGGAAGTCCTGGCCGGCCGCTGGAAAGTCGCCGGCAACGCCAAACTGGCGCACGCCGGCAAGGCGGCAGCCATCCGCAATAGCATGGCCGCCGGTGCCAAAGCAGCCAAGATTTCGCACGAGGAACGGGTCAAACAATTGCAACTCCTGCTGGCGAGACGTCCCTGGTCTCCTGCCAAGCCAGAAGGGCAACAGGAGCTTATCGCATTGCAAGAGACCGTGCGGCTGGCCCACGGCTCCACCATGGCGTGTCTTCTCTTCAGCAAGGAAGCCGAGGTCGGGCGGTTTGATGAGCTGGTCGCCAGAATTCCCCTCATCGAGCAAGACAAGCCGGCGAACGAGGAGAGGAAACCCGACGAGAGGCCCCAGCAACGTGAGGGAAAGGAAGTCATCGAAGTACGCGCCGGCAGCCGGGTTGTCCAGGGAGAGTTGACGAAGAAGAGCGAAAGCGATCCGCGCCGAGGGACGTACCGAAAAGAGTATTTGGTCCACATGAAAGCTCAGGAAATCTACCACATTTACATGCGCGGCAACGGCCTGACCCCCTACATTCGCCTGGAATCCAACACCGGCAAACAACTGTTTACCGACAAAGGCCCGAACGCCCACATCACATTCGTCCCCCAGAATACCGGGGATTATCATCTTGTTGCGTCCAGTGCCGAGAAGGACGCTGTCGGGCCTTTCACCTTGC
The DNA here is from genome assembly GCA_038240465.1 of Gemmatales bacterium. Taxonomy (GTDB): domain Bacteria; phylum Planctomycetota; class Planctomycetia; order Gemmatales; family Gemmataceae; genus JBBRIK01. The sequence goes on along the minus strand of JBBSDR010000615.1, from coordinate 3,984 downwards.
AGATCACTCTGCAACAACAGTTCTTCCGCTTTGGCGGGCCGCGCGGGTTTTTCGGTGGGCCGATGATGATGCCGCCGGGGGTGGGGCCGAATCCGGATCCGGGCGGGGGTGCGAGCAAGACGCCGCAGGTGAACCTGAGCGATCTCATGGAACTTGGCAACAGGCAAAAAGACGTCAGGATCAGGGCGTTCAAGAACCTGGCCGGGAACGTCCCGAACGACCTGGCGTATCGTCACGCTCAAAGAATGGCCAATTATTTGCTCCTGACCGAGTGGGACGATGCCGAACTTACCGCCGCGATGGAGTCGATCCTTACCCTGACGCGGTGTCGCCTTCTGCTGCAAGCGCTGGCTGACATTGTCGCCAGGGTGGACACCAAGTTGGTCCAGCAGAGGACGGTGGCCGTCGTTGGGACCCTGGTCGGGCAGCCCCTGCTTCGATTTGACAGGGACGAAGACTGGCGGTCGTCGTGCCGCAAGCTGCTGCTGCAGCGCGCACTGGAGTTGACGGGGGGCGCCATCACCGCCACCAACGACGCCGACAAGGCCGCCGACTTCCTCCGCGACTTCTACAAAGAACAGGGTCTGGCCTTTGGCCTGGATACCCCAGACTTCGAGGAGCAAACTCAGCTTGCTCCGGTGATGGCGAGCCTCATCAAACACGTTGCCGCCAGGGCAGCCAGGCAGGACCTCGCGCCCGCGGACAAGGCCTCGCTCGAACAGATTGGCCGTCAACTTCAAGCGGCCCAGTTTGTTGCCGGAAACGACCTGGAGCATGTGGTCCTGCTCCAGCGTATCTGGATCAAGCTGCTGGTCCTTGCTTTGCAGGGGCAGGCGGCGGAGCAGAACAGGAAGACGTTGCTGGAGGTCCCACAGGCCCTGGATGCAAAAGACCGTCTCTCCAAAACGCTGCTCGATCAGCTTCGGTCAGGTGAAGAGACAGTCCTTCGGGTCTGGGCGCTCGCTCGCGATCTCAAACTCAAATGATACTGAGGGTGACCATGTCTGTGTGGCGTTTCCTTCTTGGGCTGGCAGCCGGCCTGTTCTGGGCTACCTCGCCGGCGTCGGCGATCCTCATTGACACGAATGACGGCAAGAACACCCAGGTCGCCGGCTTCCTGATCAGGGATGACGGGGCGAACCTGACGATCAGAATCCGCACGCTAGACGGCCGAGAACAGGACGTCACCTACCCACATGACAAAATCAAAATTCTCCATCGGCTCGATGTGAAACGCCTCGAGGGTCTTTTCAAGGACGACCCCAAGGGATATCGCGACTACGCGGAAGAACTGACCCGCCAGAAGAAAGATCCAGAGGCCAGGGACACGGCAATGCGCCTGTACCTGATTGCCGCCAAACTCGCGCCGGACAAGTTCGGCTCGAGTTCTCTGCTCGGCATGAGTGAACTTGCAAGCACGCCGGCCGAGGCCCGCAAGTACAAGGCCCTGGCTTTCGTACTCGACCCGAAGCCTGGCGGCGAACTTCTGAACGCGGAAGTAGTGAAGCCGGCCCCGCTGGACAACATCCAGTTACGCGCCCTCAATGACTTCACCCGGGCGTTGCAGCACTATCGCGCGGGCCGGATCAAATTGGCGGTGGACGCCGCGAAAAAGGATGGCGTGGATAAGATCTTTACCCTGGCGCCAACGAAGATGGACCAGAAGTCGTTTCTTCAGTGGTGTGCCGAGGCAAACTGCGAGACCTGCCGGGCGGATGGGACCGTGGTCTGCGCCACCTGCAAGGGGACTGGACTCGTTCTCAACATGTTCAGGCAAGAACGTTGCCCAACCTGCACGGGCAAGAAAAGAATGTTTTGCCCTGACTGCGGCGGGACGCACGTCCGCGATCCCCTTCCCGACCAGAGCATGCGCGTCGTCCTCCGGTCCGAATTGTGGGCGATGGATCAGCAAGGTCTGGGTGGTGATGCCGGCGGCAAAGAGGCAACCGAACCGAAAGGCTGGTCAACCGTACTCCAGTCGGGCCGGCTGAAACCGGTCTTGCGCTTGAGCCTGGATACGGTCAGTGATTTTGACCCCCGCAAATGCCGTTACCGAAACGGGAAGTGGGTAGAAGAATAGACACCCCGGAATATTCAACCTCAAGGAGCAAAGCCCCATGCTTGCCAATGTGACCTGCCCCACCTGCCAGCACAGGTACTACCTCGACGAAGGCGAAATGCTCAGCCGGCAAATCTGCCCCAAGTGCTGCTCGGCATTCTTCGCCGGGAAGTCCATTGCGGACGGAAAAGCGGGTGTGTCGCCCACCCTTGCCGCCGCTGCGGCGTCTGCGGCTTCCGCTCAACCCAGCTACGCCAAGACCATGATCGGCGAAGTGGCCCCGCCCATCAAGTACAACTGCCCGCGCTGCAAAGCGCCGCTGGAGGCGGAGGGGATCGAGGGTGGGACGAAGAAGAACTGTCCCAACTGCACGCAACGGCACCAGGTGCCGGCTGCCGCGAAGTCGGAGGCAGTGGTGAAGGCGCCCGCCCTGGACAAGACGATGCTGGCCGGCGATGAGACCGCGGCGCCGCCGACCCCGCCGCTCAAGTACAACTGCCCCGGCTGCAAGACACCGCTCGAATCCCCTGCGGACCAGGCCGGCACCAAGCGGAACTGTCCCGCCTGCAACCAGCGCTTGCAAGTCCCGGCCGCCCCGTCCGCCAAGCCCAACATCAACAAAACGATGCTGGCCTCGGATGAGAGCGCGGCTCCTGCAACCGCTGCGCCAGGCGCCCCTTCGGCCAACGGCGTGCGCGGCTCGGTCCCGATCGCGGCAGCCGCGCCACCCGCCAATCCCTGGGCTTTGACCCCCAAAAACGTGGCCATCGGCATCGCCCTCCTGCTGCTGCTCGTGCTCGTTGTCCACGCGGTCCTCCGGGGCGGAAAAGTTGAAGATCCGGAGGCTGTAGCCGCTGCAGCCAAGGCCAAGCTGGACTTGAGAAGGCTGGAATTGGAATTCGAGCAGAAGAAGCTGGAGTTCGACCGGCAGGAAAAGGTAGCTGCGGAGACACGCAAAAAGGCTGAGGACGAGGCACGAGAACGCAGGGTCCAGGAGGACAGGATTCGTGAGGACAACCGGCAAACGCTGGCCCGGATCGATGACGACGACAGAAGAGCGGCGCTGAAAAAGAAGCAACAACAAGATCAGGAAAAGCGGGACGCGGAAGCGCGTGAGAGGGAGGACAAGTTCAAGCAACTCCTGGAGGACTCCCAGAAAAAACTGGACCAGACCAAGCGTGACCTGGATGCGGCGCAGCAAAAGCAACAAACCACCCAGACTATCATCCAACAACCAACGGGCTACTACTACCCCCCCTACCATCCGAGGTACTATTGGCCTTGGTGATATTGTCAGGCGAGCGGGGTCAGTAATGACCCCGGTAATTGCGTCCCACCGGGGTCATTACTGACCCCGCTCGCCGCGAATGTATGCCTCGACGCTTTTCGGCGACATGTATGAGAGACCCGCCCCCTCCGCTCATTCCCTGTCTCCTTCGTCCTGACTGCGGCCCGAGCGGATTTGTTCAGCGGTCCGATACCGGTTCTCGACGATTTCTTTGCGACCCCTTTCGAGAAGGCCGGGGTCAATGGACAGTCGGGCGCGAGTGATGAAGGCATGCATTTTTAGCGATTCGGCCTCTTCCGGCTTCCCCCGCAGTCCTTCGAGCCGCTGCGATTCCGCCGCCATGACCCCTTTCCCCTTTCGGGTGGTGTCTTGCGCCTGCGCATGGTCAATCGTTTCAGAGAGGCTTATCCGTTGGTTTGGCTGACGCGGGCTTCAAACCGAGCGATTTCCACCGTGAATCGGTTCGTCCGTTTCTTGAGGGAGCGCAACGTCAACTCGCGGACATGTTCGTCGGCCACTGGTTCCTGTTCGGTTTTCGCGTACAGTTGCTCCAGTTCCTGGAGTTTCGTCCGTGTGTTCTCCAGTTGGTGCTGGTTTTCAATGCTCATGGGCACACCTCCAGCATTCCCTTGGCAAC
>JBBSDR010000614.1:0-5179 GCA_038240465.1 Gemmatales bacterium | reverse complement strand
GTTTGCCGAAAAGTCCCAGAAAACCGTTTGGTGCTAGCATCCTCCCCAGAGCTTGGCGGCCAGAAAAACGCTCTCCTGGAGACCACGCGGCAATCGAAGTCTGACCATGTGCCGCATGGGATTGGGTTTCACGATCACTACGCCCTTCCTTTTACGCAGGTGGCAGGTTCAGCGACCATGCACAGCTATCATGTGGCGCTATTGCCGCTCACCCCTGTTGTCGTCCAAATCTTCGATCAGGCGCCCCAGATTCCGCCGCAACTCCGCCTGGAGCCGCCCGAGTTCCGCCACCAGTTCGTTGTCGAGGTCGCGCAGCCGCACGGCGAGGTTATTTCTTGCCGCTAACTCCGCCAGCGCGGGGGACAGACCATCCATCGCGTTGATCCGTGTCTCATGGCCGATCATCTCCTCGCGGGTTCGTTGATGTCTCTCTCGTACGTCGATCACGGCGTCGGCGTGTTCTATCAGCAGACGCGCGAGTTCGTCCTGCACGCCTGAGTGGCCGTTCGGACATGGAAACAGCGTACCAGAGGGTGCAAGCAAGAAAAAAGTCGCCCGTGGCGGCGAACCACGGGCGGCGGAAGTCATCTGCCTTCGATTTGCTTGATGGCATCCGTCAGAGTCTGACAGAGTTCTTCTTCCTCGGGGCTCCGCTCCTGCATGGCGCAGAAATACCCTTCAGCGTTCTTGCACGCTTTCAGCAGTTTAGGAACGGCGGCGAAGAGATCCGCCTCCTCCTTCACGCACTTCTGCGCGAGGATGACCGACCTGCCGTTCACGACGCGGAAGAAACCATCGCCGCTCGGCTCTGCGGCCCAGGGCGTGTCAGTGACGGCTTCGTTGATCTGTTTCTCGGTGTTGGCTGCCGTTGCTTTGTCGATAGGGGATGGGGTGAACATTGGAATGGATGGGGAGGAAATAGGGAAAGGGCCACCGGATGGCAGCGGCCCGGCGTGGTCAGTAGTCCGACGGCAGCAAGGCGGTGATCGCCCCGCCCTCGCCGTCCTCGATGAGCCAGAGCGGTTCGCTCTTGCTCGGATCGGTGAAGACTTGCAGGTAATCCATGCCCTGGTGGATGGCGGCAAGCCCCTGGATCACTGCGAGGCAGTGGGGGATCGCCTCGCCGTACAGGCGGAGGGCCGCCGGCGTCGCAAGGAACGGCTTCGCGGCGGACGGTTGAAAGAAGCAACAGGAGTCGGGGCTATCAAAGGCAACTTCCTGCGTCTTGAGCGTGGGGAGTGGCATGAGAGTGGTGGGGAGGAAAGAGAAAGGGCCGCCACCAAAAGGCAGCGGCCTGGAAGGATCAGTTGCCCGTGCGGCCTTTCGTGTCGATGGTCCGCTCGGCGATGACGCGGTGGAGCGTCCCGATGAGGCCGCGCAGCCGCTCTTCGTCGCGTACCCCGAGGAAGCGCGTGCCGCCGTTCGTGGAGAGGTTGTAATCGAGGCGTCCGAGATCGAAGGCGAGTTGTTCGAGCGGTCGCGGTGGCAACGCCCGCCATTCGGGCGGCCGATCGATCTGCATCTTTCCCTCGATATCGCCCTGGGCATACTGGAAGGCGGAGGCGACGCCGTTGGCGACCCAGAGGTGATCCACGAACCAGCCGGCGAGGGCCTTGCGGCAATCCTCCTCGTCGCCGCCGAGGAGCGGGAGCCAGTAGGCCCTCTCCTCCGCATTGAGGCCGAAGATCGCGTGGGGGAACGTCTCGGTTTTGGCTGCGATGATGTCGCTGTGGATCTGGGAGAAGAAGGATTCTTCGTAGCGGATGACTGACATGATGAAAAAGGGAAGCGGATAGGGAAGGAGCGGACAGGAAATCCTGCCGCCCGGATGGCTACGCTTTCTGGAAGAGTGCCGCGTTCGCGGCGTCCTCAATCGCGTAGAGGATTTCGTTGGCCTCATCGATGGAGCTGGGCTCCCTGGCGGCAAGCCCCAGAATCTCGGCGAGTGCGGCGATGCTGTTGATGTCTCGGCCGGTGATGGTAGACTCGTAACGCATTTTGAAAGGGAAGGGAATCGGGTAGAAGCCGGTTCTTTTTCCGGTGATGTGCTCCTGGCGAACCAGGGGAGAAGGGGATGAAGAGCCGCTTCGCTCGCGGCACGGCAAGACCAACAAGGCGCAGGCCCGCGTCAAGAGAGCGAAGGGAAGCGCAGCGTGGCAACGCGCAGGTTCGCGAGCCGGAAGACTATTTTGTGCGTCCCCGCAAAATGGTCGTGGCGAAGCGAACCTCTTGCAGCGTTGCCCCCTGAGCAACCTTGACGCATAGGGCCGAGCACTTGTTACACTTCTGCCGTCGCGAGCAAGCTAAGCTCGTTTCTTGAGCCGTGACGTGGGTGCCTTGGGGCTGCTACCCTGTCGCGGCATGACTGAACCCCCGCCGATCTCTCGGAGCTTCACCGCATGTTCCTTGAATCACTCGGCAAGATCGAGGGCCACGCCCACAAGCGATTCCTCTACCTGCACGGCGACGACCTGGATGAAGCCGTCGCGGAGAGCGTCGCTCTCGCCTGGAGTGCGAACCATCGGCTCTTCACGCAGGGGAGAGAGATCGAGGGCAAGCGCGGCGGCATCGCGATCTTCTCGCGCAAGAGCGTGGCGTCCGGCGGCAGACTCGTCGGCCAGCAGCCGGTCAATGACGTGATGGGATCTGCGGAGCGTCACGGGCACAATCTCGGCTAACCAAGAGAGAGCGAGTGGGTGGAGGGATCGCCGGACGACCAGGCGGTACTCAACGTGGATTTCGCGGCATGGCTGGAAACACTGGATGATCGGCACCGGGAAGTCGCCGAGGAACTGGCCGCCGGTTTCAACACCGCCGACGTGGGCAGGCAGCGCGGCGTCACGCCCGCAGCCATCTATCTCGTCCGAAAGGATTTGATCGCGTCGTGGGAGGCGTTTCACGGCGAACGCATGGAATAGCGGCGTACAGAATCCGTACAGAATCCTCGTAAAACGTACAGAATTGGCCCTAAACGGTGGCAAACGGAAATTCGTGCAGGGAAAAAATAAAGCCATAACTCGTTGTGAATTATGGTTTTCTGAAGTGAAGGCGCTGGGGCTCGAACCCAGGACCTACGGATTAAAAGTCCGTTGCTCTACCAACTGAGCTACGCCTTCAAGTTATTTACTATCAATGATTTACGTCATAATCCGCCTCCCGCCATTCCTCGCTTTGGCACAGAATCATTCGATTGCATCACTTCTCCGCCAACTCGATGCCGGGATGCCCTGACAGGACCGCGCGCCTCCACGGCGCTTCTACTTCAGATCACCTTCCCGGCAGTTCAGGGACACGGCGAATAACTCCTCGGTTCGTTTGAGGCCGGCCCTGCATCCGCTGGCCGGATTCCTTTTCCCATTGTAGGGATCTGCATTCGTCTCGCCAGAGTCCCCGGCCACTCTGGGAGAAAGCCGAACAGGACACGCACCCGCGCCTGGGAAGCAGAAGTACAACGGAGAAACATCCTTCGCGCCCATGCATTTATTCCCTGAAAATCCGGAATTCTCAGGTTGCGCCTGGGGCGGAATTGGTATAGAACGGCCTGAATGCTCTGAGCAACCCCCTTTCGCGCCGCGGAAATCGGCGTGATACATGAAGCCCCGCTCAGTTGCGTTTCCGCACGAAAATCACCGCCTGCTCATCCTCATACACCTTCTCGAAGTCTGGATCGCGCCGCAGCAGAGAGACGAGCGGCACTCCCGCCTCCGCGAAGACGACGCCCGCCTGCTGCAATTCCTCGTCGCTGTCCCAGCCCGCGAACCCCACCCACGTCCGAAGCGATCGCGCGATCCTCTCCTCACCGTGCAGGTTCGTCCGGCCGTCGATCGAGACTGGCAACCGAGGCGTTGTCCAGATCAGGTATCCACCCAGGTTGAAGTGATTGAACAGCGGCCCCGGCACGTCGCTCGCTTCGAGGAATGCCGCCGCTCTCGCCGGATACAAGCGTGCTTCCTCCGCTCGCAACCGTTCCTCCGTCAGCCCACGCACTCTTCCCAGAACCAGAGCGAACACCAGCGCCATCCCCAGCGCCGCCAGGCGCGGTCCTCTTCCGGGGCCACACTCGGCCGCCAATGGTTTCCATGCGGGGACCAGCCCCGGCAGGATGATCACCGCCGCGAGGACCATCATCCACAAGTCGCGCCGCGCCCGGAAACACAGGATGGCGGCGAGGACGAACAACATCAGCTCGAAGCTCGAAAGTTGCCGCCGCCTTCCGAGCGCGAATGCCGTCAGCAGAGTGAATCCCAGCATGAGCCAGGCCCAGCCTTCGTGGAACGTGAACGCCATCAGTTCCTGGACGACCTGGAACGGCCCGGTCTGGGTCGCATACTCGAAGATGACTTCAAAGAGACGCACATGGTAGGGATTCACAAGCGTCGCCAGCAAGCAACCGGCACTCAGTCCAAGCAGTGGTTTCCAACTCGGGTGCAGTTCTAGGCTCCAGCCGAGGATTCGATCGACGACCGGAGCAAGGACGCCAATCCCCAGGATCAGGAAGCCGTAGACGAACTGAATGTGGACGTTGGCCCAGACAACATAAGCAAGCGGCAACAGCCAGAAGGTCCAGCGTCGCCGGTCCTGGCGCAGGTCCAGCACCACCTCCAGGGTTAGCGTCGTACACAGGATCGTGAACAGCCAGGGCCGCTCGTTCATCAAGGGAAAGACGGCGACGGCTGCGGCGGCGCTCAATAGCGTCGAGACGAAGAAGCGATTCTCGCGGCTCGCCGCGAGCCTCTGAATAGACGCGACAACGGCAACGGCCAGCAGAACGCGATAGACGACGATCCCGACAAGACCGAGCCACTGGTACAGCGCGAAAACGCCAACCTCGAACAGCCAGCTATAGGCGATCCAGGGCCGGTTGACGCCATACGTCGAGAAGGGATCCGTCTCCGTGACCTGGCCGTGTTCGACGATCCACTGGCCGGCGCGCAGATGCCACCAGATGTCCTGGTCCGTCACCGGCCGCACGGCCGCGAGGACCGGGAGGCTCAGAACGGCGAAGCGCATCACGGTCGCCATGAAGGGGGAGACCGAGGTAGGAGGAGTTTCGGAATTCATGATTGTGGAGTCCAGCGCCCCAGGTTCCGCCCCGCGCCCCGGGTTCCGAGGCCATCAAGGCCCACGACACGCCCTGGTTCCGCGTTCAACGAGGCTCATGACCCGACTAAAGCCCCGG
>JBBSDR010000613.1:0-5179 GCA_038240465.1 Gemmatales bacterium | reverse complement strand
GGCTTGACGAGATTGCGTCCTGGAGCGTCAAGCACACGGCGCTGCGGCTGCTCGTCGTGCCGCGTTCGCGCCGCGATCTCGGTCCTTGCGGCATTCTCGTTCTGGGTGCGACTCGGGAACGGCCCTCGCCGCGCTGTCTGCCTTACGGTTGCGCCGGCGGCCGATTGTTCCTGCCTGTGGAAGCCGTTCTCGATCCCGACGTGACGGACGAGGACCTGTCCTCGCTGTTGCGTCCCGATACGCAGTATGTCTTTCATCCGTCGGCGGGCCTGTGCGGCTTCGGCGCCGGCGAGGTACTGCAACTGGCAGACCTGCTCCAGATGCCGCCGCCACGGTCCAGCGCCTGGGACCGCGCCCGGCCCGGCGTTGCCTTTGCGCAACGGCTGACGTCGTTGACTCCCGAGACCACGCCGACCATCGAGCAGGTGCTGGAGCAGGGCCGCGACGACATCGGCACCCAGTCGAAGCAGATGCGCGAGTTGCCGCGCAGTCCCGACGAGCCGAACACCGATCTGCTCAGCCGGGCGGGCCGTCGCGGCCGGCAGATGCTCGCCGGCATCGTCGATTGGCTGGCGCGCCATGCGCCGGGAAGTGCCGGCGGTCCGACGTGGATCAACAACCTGCAAGACTGGGCGCGGCGACAGCTTGGCCAGGTCCACGAAGCCTGGAATCGCCAGCGCATGAGCGAGATCCATCGACTGATGGACATGCTCCAGCGCGATCCGGATCGCGGGCTGAAGTACGCCCTGCCCATCGGCGGCGAGGCAGCCCATCGCGGACTCGCGCCGCCCGGCAACCGTCTCGGCGAGCGCGACGTCAACTTCAGACTGAGCGGCGGCGGCGGGCCGGCTGACTTCTGGGCGCTGCCGGACGACTATCGCCAGCAACTTGTCGCGCGCTATCGCGAGCTGGCCAATCGCGAACTGCAACTGGGCCGGCATCGTCGCGCCGCTTACATCTTCGCGACACTGCTGGGAGACCTCGAAGCGGCCGCGACCGCATTGACAGCGGGCCGTCACTGGCGCGAGGCAGCCATCATCTATCGCGAGAAGCTGAAGCGTCCTCTGGAGGCGGCGAACTGTCTGGAACGCGGCGGACTGTGGGCCGAGGCGATTGCGCTCTTTGAGGAACTGAACGAGTTCGAGAAGGCCGGCGACCTTCATCGGCAGCTCGATCAGGAGGACGAGGCCCGAGCGATGTATGTCCGGGCCGTTGCCCATCTGTCGCGGGCCGGCGCGCTGTTAGGGGCGGCACGGGTGCTGTTCGAGAAAATGGCCGAGCCGGATGAGGCGCTCGCCGTGCTGGAGTTGGGCTGGCCGAGCAGCAACCAGGCCCAGGCGTGTCTGCGCGAATCTTTCCGGCTGCGCGGAGTGCTGGGGCGACATGCCGAGACTCGCGATCGCATCGAACGGTTTCAGCGCGAGCGCTTGCCCGCTAATGCCGTGGCGACTGTGGTGGACGTCCTGGCGGGGGCAGCGAGAGATTATCCCGATCGCGACGTGCGCGAACTGGCCGCCGATCGGGCGCGGGTCCATGCGGCGGGACGACTGATCGAGGCAGGGCAAGACGAGAGGCGCAGGCTACTTGGCGCGGTCGAGCGGCTGGCGCCCGAGGATCGCCTGCTGCCGCGCGACTGCCTGCGATTCCTGGAACAGCAGAAGCCTCCTCCAATGCCGCGTCCACGTCCCGGCTCCAAACAACTTCGTCGGGTCGGGCGCCTGGAAGTGTCGCCGGAGCAAATGACAATCGCGGCGGCGACCCGGTGCGGCGACGTCGTCTATCTCGCAGGGTTCCGCGGCGTCTATCTCGCTCTCGCCCGCTGCAATGCCGAGGGAAAATTCCAGTGTACGCTTGTCCGTTTAGTTGAGAACCTGGCCGGGCTTCCGGTCATTCTGTCCGGAGCGCTTGGCGAGGACGACCTGCTCACGCTTCACGTCCTTGGCACCCCTGTGATTGAGCTACGGCAGGTGTTCGGACCGACAACGGATTTCCCAGGTCGAGTTCGCGCAGGGGTTCAAGCGGGAATGTCCCATGGCCTCATTGGAGTTGCTGTCTCCGCCTACTCGTTCACCTGGACGGCGAGCGCGTCCGGATCTGGATGGACCCTTGCGATGATCGGCCCAGAAGGTCAGACAGGGTTTACACGAGCTATTCTGGATGCGGACCTCGGTCGGGACCTGGAGGATTATCCCTTGCCGATGCATTGCTGGAAGGACACCGTCGCGCTCGCCCTGGCCGAGGGTCTTCTTTTCTTGCTCCCGGGAAACCGCTCCAAGAAAGTTCCTCTCGACGACATCATTCTGGGGATGAGCGGTACTCTGATCGGCAGGCACTCCCTGGTCCTGACCTTGCCTGTAGGTGCCTGTCTCTACCATGACGACAAGGAAAGTCTGCATGACTTCACTTCTCTGGAAAGACCCGTGGCGTGTTTTCTCCACGATGGCTCGATTGCCATCGGCGGCGAGACGGGACTCGAGATGTACGGAATCGAAGAGGATTGTCCTGTCAAGATTGCGACATTTCCCGGGCGCCGCGCGCGGCCGATCGCTCTTATGCCCATGCCGCAGGCCGGGCGCTTCGTCGTCGTCTCCGCGAATGGACTCGTCGAGTGGTTCGAGGTGTGAGCTGCTCGGTCACTTCGGCGTCAGCCATGCGGGCAGTTGCGCCGGCAGTTGCTCCACAAACGCGCTGCGCGGCAGCACCAGATCGCAGCCCGCCTCGCGCGCCGCCTTCAGCCGTGCTGCATCGACGTGTGAACCGTAGCCGACCACACGCGGCATCGGCGAACACGTCTCATGCAGAAATGCCAGCAGTTCCGCGACATCCAGCCCGGGATGATGCAAATCGATAATCACGCACGCCGGCGCTTGCGCGCGGACTCTCACTCGCAAGATGTCGAGCGAGTTCGCCGTGGCCATCGTCAGCCCCAGAGCGCGGGCGGTGCCGGTGATGCGGCTGGTGAAGATCAGATCGTCCGACAGGAGCAAACCCGTCGCCGGCGAATCGGCCATAGGACCTCCATCAATCGAGGCGGCCCATCAACTGGAACATGTAAAGCGTGGACCACGCCTTGCCATCGACGGCCGAACCAGGATTGTCGCACAGCCGCGACACCTCGACCATGTCGAGCAGCAGCACCTCGATGTCCTCTGATGCCTCCAGATTCGCCGTGTCCGGCTTGCCGACGACGTCGATGAAGCACATCACGGCCGTCTCATCGGTCATGCCGGCCGACGAACAGACCGCCGGGCTGATCTTGCGAAAGCGCGTGACCTCCAGGCCCGTCTCCTCGTGCATCTCACGGCGCACCGCGTCCTCGATGCTCTCTCCTTTTTCGAGAAGCCCGGCGGGAAAGGCGAAAGTGTAGCCGCCGATCGGCACGCGAAATTCCTTGACCATCACCAGCTTCGGCGGCTTGCCGTCTTCGTGCAGCACCGGCACGATAATGACCGCGTCGATATGCTCTTCCGGCGTCGGCTTATCTCGGCGCGAGGCGAAGAGCCAGCCGCCGGTGTGGCCCTTGTGTTCGTAAGTGGCCCGGAACAGGTTGAGCCACTTCTCGTTGGTGATCTTTTCGACGTTAGTAACGTGCATGAGTCTTCCTCACCGCCCACGTCTCAGCGAGGAAGCCCGCCAAGCCGCAAGCGGCCGGATTAGATGGCCTCGGGGCCGCGCTCCCCGGTGCGGATGCGGATGCAATCCTCCAGGGGCAGGATGAAGATCTTGCCGTCGCCGATACGGCCCTCTGGACCCGTGCGGCCAGCCTCCATGATCGCGTTCACCGTCGGCTCGACGAAATCCTCGTTGACGGCGATCTGCAGCTGCACCTTGCGCAGAAGCTGGACGTTCAACTCGTGGCCGCGATACATCTCCGACTGTCCCTTTTGCCGGCCGAAGCCCTGGACGTCAACGATCGTCAGCCGGAAAACCTCGACCTTGTTGAGGGCTTCCTTGACGGCTTCGAGCTTCGACGGCTGAATGATCGCCAGAATGAGCTTCATAAGATCGTTCGGCCGTGGGTTAGCCGCGACGCGGAGTCTTCGGAGCGGAGCGTGTGGCGCGTCAACGCCGGACGCGCTCCGCTCGAAGACTCGCGTCGCGGCTAACCGTCCCCCATCGAGTATAATGTAGCAGGCTCGGAAGGGAAAGTGGCGATTCGCCGCGTGGTTCCTATCATAAACGAAAGTTTGCGCACACCCTCGAACGAGTTCCGGGGTTTTCTCTTGCAAGCCGGGTGGAGTGTGCGAAACTCGATTCGCCCGCCCCGCCGCACTGGAACACCTGAAGGCCCACCCACCAGAGGACATCGACCGTGGCGATCGCTGCTGAACCACAGGCCGAGAAGAAGACCAGTCGTCCCAACAGTTCCGCCTTCAAAGTCGTTCCCGAGACGCGCGAGTTGCGCGACCGGGTTCGCGCCGAGGCGGCGCGCTTCGCCGCCCCGCTCGACCGTTCCAAGACGTTCGCGCGCGCCGATTTGATGCGGATGTCCGAGGAACTGCTGCGCGGCCTCGCCCTCGACGAACAATATCTCGGCTTCACCATGGTCTGCATCGCCAATGAATTCTGGCGCGAGCAGGTGCAGTCGATTCCCTTCCACCGCCGGCTGCTGCTGCTGCCGCACTGCCTCAAGAACGCCGAGGGCTGTCCGGCCGACTACGACGAGTTCGGTCTCGACTGCCGCAAGTGCGGCGCCTGCTCCGTGGCCGACTTCAAGACGAAAGCGGAAGACCTTGGCTACAAGGTCCTCGTCTCCGAAGGCACGCCCATCGTCCTCAAGATCATCATTTCCGGCCATGTCGATGCCATTGTCGGCGTGGCGTGCCTGAACGTCCTCGAAAAGGCCGTCGATAAGATCCTGCTCGCCGGCATTCCCTGCATCGCCACGCCGCTGCTGTCGAGCAACTGCCGGGATACGTCCGTCGATGACGACTGGGTCTTCGACATGATCCAGTTGCAGACGCCGCCGCCGGCGACGAAGACGAAAAGTTACGTCCATCTGATGCGCCTGGCCCACTCGATCTGCGAGGAGCCACAACTGTCGCAGCTCGCGCCGCGCACCCGCAAGAGCGGCACCCGGGACCCGCTGGCGCTGCACGAGGACATTGTCTACCAGTGGCTCGGACAGGGCGGCAAGCGCTCCCGGCCCTTGATTACCCTGGCCGCGCACGATGCCCTC
>JBBSDR010000612.1:0-5182 GCA_038240465.1 Gemmatales bacterium | reverse complement strand
TCAAGCAGCGGTTCCCCGTCTGGGATGAACTGCTCGCAACTCCCCGCGCCGCAGTGGAGAAGCTCGTCTATTCCGGCGGACTTTCCGGCAAGAAGACGACCGCGCTCTACGCCGCACTGACGAAACTCCAGGAGACCTTCGGTCGCTGCAGCCTTGCACCTGCACACGACTGGCCAGATGAGCAGCTTGAGGCATTCCTTTGTAGCCTCCCCGAGATACAGCGCAAGAGCGCGTACTGCATCATGCTGTATTCGTTTCGGCGCCAGGTCTTCCCAGCCGACACGCACGTTGGTCGCGTCCTATCCCGGCTCGGCCCGTACCGCGAACTGGGGTATTCACTCCAGGATCTCGATCATAAAAAACTGCAGCGCCGTCTGGCCGATCTGGTGCCGCCGAACCTCCGCTACTCCCTGCATGTGAACCTCGTCGAGCACGGGAGGCTCGTCTGCCGCAGTGTGCGACCGCTCTGCGGTCACTGCGAATTGCGTAACTTCTGCCAGTACTACCGATCTGCGGAGTCGATTCGTGCGCAGGAGACGACCGCACCGACCGTCATCGATTTCTTTGCCGGGGCAGGGGGGCTGTCTGAGGGCTTCGGGCGTGCCGGGTTCAAGGTGCTGGGCGCGGTGGAGATCGACGAGACCGCGGCCCGCACCTATCGTCTCAACCACCCTGCAGTGCCGGATGCGAGAGTGCTGACACAGGACATTCGTACGCTTCCCCCGGGAGTGCTCCGGCGGCTGGCTGGTCGCAAAACGCTCGATGTCCTCGCCGGCTCGCCTCCCTGTCAGGGATTCTCCTCGGTGGGTTTTCGCTCGAAAAAGACACTCACTGGATACCGCCCCGATGCAGACGAGCGAAACTTCCTCTTTGAAGACATGGTGGCGGCAGCTCTGACGCTCCGGCCGCGCCTCCTCCTCATGGAAAATGTTCCCGGGATGCAGTCTGCGAAGCGAGAGGAACTCTCCTTCCTGGAGGCAGCGGCCCAGATGCTGCAGCAGGGCGGCTACCGGACGGAGATCTGGCGGTTGAATGCCTCTGCGTTCGGTGTCCCGCAGGATCGCATCCGGTACTTTCTCGTTGCATCCCGGCTCTCCCTGATGCCGGCTCGCCCCGCCGAGGAGTATCAGGATACCCGGCGACCCGGGCTCGACCTTGAAGCATTGCCACCGGTGACGCTGATGGAAGCGATTTTTGATTTGCCCTCCCAGGAGGCCGGCACAGGTATCTCGGTTGGGCAGCGAGAGCCACCCGATCCGGCGTGTGATCCTCGCTTCCGTCGCTACCTCACGAAGTTCAACATTTTCCGTCTCTCACAGTTGCTGTATCAGCACACCGTCCGGTATCACAATCCTCGCGATCTGGAACTGTATTCCCTCCTACGACCAGGGGAGGACAGCATCCACTTACTCGAGCAACACGGCCGAGGCGACCTCATGCGCTACCGGCGCGACATCTTCGACGACAAGTACGCGCGGCTGCGAGGCGACCGCCCCTGCAAGACGATCGTCGCGCATCTGGCAAAGGACGGCAACGGGTACATCCACCCGACGGAAGTTCGCTCGCTCTCCTTGCGAGAGGCGGCACGGGTCCAGTCCTTCCATGATGGCTACGTCTTCTGCGGCTCACCATCGGACCAATGGGTTCAACTCGGCAATGCGGTGCCTCCGGTCATGGCCGAGGCCATCGCCCGGAGCTTCCGACGTGTCCTTGAGAGGAGTTGACCGCGTGAGTGGAAAACCGAAGAGCGGCACGATTGCATTCCGGCCCCGTGCCCGACTCCTCAAGCTGCTCGGGGAGGAACTGATTAGTGACGAGGTCGTCGCGATCAGCGAACTCGTGAAGAACTCCCACGATGCGGACGCGAAGGAAGTCGTCGTGCGGTTTTGCGGAGTGACCGGACCATCGGGTACCATTGAGGTCCAGGACGATGGATGCGGGATGGCGCTCGACACACTCCTGGGGAGGTGGATGGAGCCAGCAGCCAGCACGAAGATCGGCAAGGGGCGCCAGCTCACCCGCCGCGGTCGGCGCGTTCTCGGGGAGAAAGGAGTGGGCCGGTTTGCGGCAGACAAGCTCGCGCGTCAGCTGGAGATCGTCTCCCGCTGCCCGCGTCACTCGGAGGAAATCCGAGCGTTCGTTGACTGGGATCGCTTCGATAATGATGAACTGATGCTGGCCGATGTGAAGAATCACTGGGAAGTCCGCCCCGCTCAGGACATCCGGAAACATGGGACGGTACTCCGCATGTCGGGCTTGCGATCCCAGTGGACGGAGCGGATGTTCCGCCGACTCTGCATCCGCCTCTCGCGCCTCCTCTCTCCGTTTCGGGAAAAAGACCAGTTCGCCATTCGCCTCGAATCGGACGAGTTTCCTCAGTATTCCGGCGAACTACGGGCAGACTTCTTGCAGCGGGCACCTTACCGCGTTGAGGCGGAGTTTGATGGGCTGCAGACCATTTCCATCGGCCTGAATGGGCGCCGGGCGGTCGCACAGCAGTGGAACGCACAGGGCGATCTCTCCTGCGGACCCGTCCGCATCCGGCTCTTCGTTTTCGACCTCGATGGGGAAGCAATCGCTCGCATCGGACCGCGGATGGAAGTGCGCGCGTGGTTACGGGAATGGACGGGCGTGAGTATGTACCGCGACGGATTTCGGGTCTGGCCGTACGGCGAGCCGTACGACGACTGGCTGCGACTCGACCAGCGGCGGGTGAATAACCCGGTCGAACACCTGAGTAACAATCAGATCATCGGCTTCATCGACATCGGCCGGGACAGCAATCCGGAATTGCTGGACCAGACGAACCGCGAGGGGCTGATTCACAACCGCGCTCTCGACGATCTCCGCCGCCTCGTTTCCTTCGTGCTCCAGGCGATGGAGGCGGAGCGACAGTCCATCCGACACCCGATTCGGCGCGTGCCCCAGGCCCTGCGGGAAATAAAGGTGGGTGCGGATGCCGTCGGAGCCGAACTGGAAGCGATGGCATCCCGGACAGGCGGAAAGCTTGGCCAGGAATTGCTGGCGCTGCGTGAGAGGCTGAAGGAGCAGGTGGGTCGTGAGGCGGCGGGGCTCCGCCAGGCCGTGGAGGGTTACTCTGGCCTCGCCGCCATCGGTCAGATGACTGCGGGTCTCACCCCGGTGGTCTCTGCGGAACTCGAGCGGATGCGGGGTGAACTGCGTCGTCTCCAGGAGATCCTCGCCGGTCGCAAAGTCCCGGAGGCGCGGGCGGTGATGACGGGACTCGAGGATTCCCTCAGCTCGCTGGGGGAGTACTACGGATTGATGCTGACGGCGGCGGGAGGCGGGGATCGTCGTCGGGCGATCGAACTCGTGTCGGAGGTACGAACCTTCCAGGACGTGATGACTCCACTTCTGGAGAGCCGGGGCGTACGCATGGAGATCGTGTGTCGTGATTCCAGGGTCCTGCGGACCGAGATGCGGCCAGAACGCTTTCTCTGCCTGCTGCAGATTCTTACCTCAAACTCTCTGGACTGGCTCAAGGGGGTCGAATCACCTTGCATCCGCGTCAGTCTCGCGGAAGTCGATGACCAGGCAGAGCTCGTCTTTTCCGATAACGGGCCGGGGGTTCCGGGGCAGATCAGTCACACGATTTTCAACCCCCTCTTCTCTCGCAAGGAGGGCGGACGCGGAATGGGACTCACGATCGCGCGGCAGCTCGTCGAGTCGCATGGCGGACAGATCCACCTGATTCTCGACGGCAGGCGACACGGGGCTAACTTCCGGGTCGTGTTGCCGAGGAAGCGGTCGCGTGCGACAATCTATGACGCACGCTGACCCTCGGCGCGTGAAAGATACCTCGCCCACCGCGAAGCAAAAACCACGACGATGGTGTGCGCCAGGCGAGGACAGTATCCATTGAAAGGAGATGAAGTGCATTTGATGGATGAGGCTCCGCACGTCGTCGATCTGTTCAGCGGTGCTGGTGGCCTCGCCCTCGGTTTTCAGGCTGCAGGGTGCCACATCGCCCTCGCCATCGATACTGATTCGGTGGCAGGTTCCACCTTTGCCCGGAATTTCACTCTGCTCCAGCCGGATCACCCTCCACAGGTGCTTGCCGGAGTTTACGGCGATCTTGGACGCATCGATGTCAAGGCTATACCCATCTTGCGGAAGCCCGAGATCGTCGTCGGGGGTCCACCTTGTCAAGGCTTTTCCCGCCTCGGCCGCGGGAAACTCGACAGCCTCAGTGACGAGGGGTTTCAGGGAGATCCGCGTAACCAACTCTATCGCCGTTTTCTGGACGCCATCACGACATGGCAGCCACTCGCCCTCGTCATGGAGAACGTCCCTGGCATGCTCTCCGTGAGGGGTACGAACTACGCCGACATTGTCATGGAGGAACTGGCGGGTTGTGGGTATCGAGTAGGGTACGCCTTGCTCAACGCAGTTTGGTACGGGATACCGCAATACCGTGAGCGGTTATTCTTCCTCGGACTTCGTGCTGACCTCGGACTCCGCCCGGCAGCTCCTCCGACCAGTCACGTTTCCTCACTCCCCGAAGGTTACCGGCGTCCTCTCCGTGACCGGCGCTTACCCTTTAGTTGGACCGATGCTTTTCTGGAAGGTGAACTTGAGTTGCCGAGTGCGGGGGAGTTGCTTCCCGCGCCAACAGTCAGCGAGGCCCTGGACGATCTGCCAATCGTGACGGATCATCTGCGAGCCGTGCCCCTGCCTCGGGGCGACTTCCGGCAACCGCTTCCCTACCGCTGCACTCCCCACAGTTCCTACGCGAGGCTCATGCGCAGGTGGCCCGGCCTACCGGTTTCGGAGCGTGTGTACGATCAGGTCACTCGACGGACGCCCCGGGATCATGAAACGTTCAGAAGAATGAATGCGGGTGATCGTTACCCCGAGGCACTCCGTGTCGCCGAGGAACGCTGGCGCGAGGAACTCACCGCTCTCCGAGAGAGAGGTGAATTGCCGATCGAGGGATCTCGCGAATGGGCAGACCTTAAGAAGCAATTTGTTCCGCCGTACCCGAAAGGTTCCTTCGAGGACCGCTGGCGCAAGTTGTTTCCTGACCAGCCCTCGTGGACGGTGCCCGCGCACCTCGCCAAGGACACCTACAGCCACATCCACCCGGACAGCGGCCAGGCGCGGATGATCTCTGTGCGCGAGGCAGCTCGCCTCCAGTCATTTCCGGATGGATTCTCGTTCT
>JBBSDR010000611.1:0-5183 GCA_038240465.1 Gemmatales bacterium | reverse complement strand
GTCTTCAGCCCCCTTCAGGGGGCTTTTGCATGTAGCCCGGTCCTTCAGGGCCGGGCGTCGCGGCCGGGCGTGCTGGCCCATCCCATCCCGTTCCATCCCCTCCCTCAACTCTTCTCCAGTTCGGCGAGGCGATCCTTCGCCGCCTTCGCGGACTCGCTCTCGGGATGGTCGCGCAGCAGCCGCTTGAGCAAGCCGATCGCCTTGTCGCGCTGCCTGTCCTCCGCCAGCGCCCGCGCTGCTTCCAGCAGGGCCAGGGCGCTCAGGTCCGGGTAGTCGTAGGTGAACGGCACCACCAGCAGGGCCGTACTCGCCTCGGCGTAGCGCTTCTGCGCCAGCCGGCAAACGCCGATGTTCAACTGCGCTCGCGCTCCCAGTTCCGACGCCGTTGCCGCCGTCACCTGGTTGTAGGCGTTGACCGCCGGGTCGAACTCAGCCTTACTCTGGTGCGCCCAGCCGATGCCGTAGCGAGCCTCATACACCCACGGACTCTGCGGGAATCGGCCAACGACCTGCTCGTGCGCTTGCCGGCTCAGGTCCCACTGCTTCAGTTGACCCAGGGCATGTCCGAGCCGCAACAGCGCTCGATCGGTCAAGCCCGGCACGTTCTGGAAGGGGCCAAAATCGCGGAACAGCTTGAATTCCTTCTCGGCCCCGGCATAGTCCTTCGTCTGCATCAGCACCTCGCCCAGACGGTAGACCGCCTGGGAACGAAGCGGACTTTTCTCGTTGCGGGCGATGGCCTGGAAAGTCGCTTGCGCCGCCTTCGTGTCACCCTTGGCCGCCTGACAGACACCCAGCCGCAGCTTGATTCGCTCCGTCAACTCGGCCGGCGGCTCCTTGTCGAGAGCTTCCTGCAACTGCTTGATGGCCGCATCGTGTTCTTCACGTTCGCTCAGCAATTCAGCCAACTCGAAACGCGCGTCGGTACTCGACTCGAGGTCGGGGAAGGCCGCGATCAAGGCCTGATACAGCGCTCGCACCTTCTTCTCGCTCTCCTGAACCGGGACAGCCGCAAGAGTCACTTCCGGCGCCGGTACGAAGGGCAGCGCCTGGCCCGGCGGCAGCTTCTTGGCGATGTCGTCCTTCATCTTCTGCCATTTTTCCTGCTTGATGCGCTCGCGCGTCGATTCGAGGTCCGCATCAGCGAGGGCGCGGGCGGCCCAGGTCGCATCGTACAGCATGCGGGCGCGAGCCGGGGCGTCCGGCTTCGCCGTCTTGAGCGCCTCGGCGCGTGCCTCCAGATACTTGACCGCCTCGCCGATCATCTTCAGCCCGTCGTCGAGCTTCTTGCGATCCTCGGCGATCTGCTCCGGCTTGCGTCCCGGGACGACGAGGGCCTTCCGCGCCGTATAGACGCGAAGCAACCCTTCATCCTTGAGCGTCTGGCCATAGCGCAACGCCGCCTCGATGGCCTCGGGACTGTTGCCGTGGTTCTTCACGACAAGGTCGAAGACTTGCCGGGCCTCGGGCAGCTTGCCGGACTCCTTGAGCGCCAGTCCGTGATGGTACTGAAGCAGCGGGACCCACGCCGCACGAGCCGGGTCCTTGATGAGGTTGGCCTCATACGCCTGACGACCCTTGTCGAGAATGTCCGCCGCCTGGGCCGTCAGGGCCGGTTGATTCATGCTCCGCATCAGGGCCGACAACCGCAACAGGGCCATTGGCGCGATGGTGGAGTCCTTCAGTTTCGGATCGCTGATAAAGCGGCGCAGTTCGTTCATCGCGCCGTTGGGATCGCCTTGCAAAGCGATAACGCGAGCGCGCTCGAAGAATGCTTGCGCCCGCAACTCGTGGTTGGGGAACCGTTGCGTCATCTGTTCGTAAGCGGCCCGGGCGCTGGCGAGGGCCTTGGCCTTCTCCGCCGGCTGGGCCTGCACTTCGCTCAGACGAATGTGACAGTAACCGAGTTTGATGAAGGCGTCCGCCGCCTGCGGAGCGTTCGGCGAAGCGCCCACAAAAGCATTGAGCGACTCGATGGACTTGGTCATCGCCTCGGTAAGTTTGCCGGCGGCGAGGGCATCGTCAACCTCGGTGGGAGCCAGACGAATGAGGCAATCCGCGAGGACATACGGCACCACGCTCAGTTCGCCGTTGCGGTCGGCCGCGGGGATGCCATCGAACAGACCGGACGCCTTCTCGATGTCGCCCTTGCGATAATGGCCCATGGCAAGGCCGTAGCGGGCCAGGTTGACCTGCGGATGCTCGGGGAAGCGGTCGATCAGCACCTGACAGCGCTTGATGGACTCGTCGTTGAGCTTGTTGAGTGTGTTGACGCGATCGGGCAGCTGCGGGTTCTTCTCGGCGGCGAGCGCGGCGAAGGCGGCGTTCTCGGCGTAACGGAACAGGACGGCCGGCAGCAGCGTCGATTTCGGGAAGGTATCCCGGAACTTGACGCACACGGCATCGGAGCCGGCGTAGTCTCCCGCCAGGTGCAGAGCGGCCGCCTGACGCTGATAAATCTCCTCCTCGCGCTGGGGCAGTAGTTTCTCTTGCAAAAGTTGCGCGAGCGTCGTCGCCGCGTCCTTGGGCGTTTTCGCCAGTTGCTGCACGTCGGACAGTTCGAGCAGGATGACGCCACGACGGGCCTTCACCTCGACGTTGTCGCCCTTGGCACGGTCGGCCGCGCGGCGAAGTGTATCGACAGCCCCTTGCTGAGCTTTCACATAGACGGCGGGATTGGCCGGGTCAGCGCCGCCGGACTGGGCCTTGGCCATCCACAGCAGCGCCTGGTCGGCCAGTTCTGGGTTCTTGTCAACCAGCGGCGCCAGTGTCTTGAGCGCCTCGGCCCACGACTTGAGTTGCACCTGGCAGAAGCCGATCCGCAGGCGAACTTCGGGCGCCAGCGGCGAGTTCGGCACCTGCTTCTCGAACTCGGTGAAGCGCGTCAGGGCCTCGCCGAACTTGCCGTCCTCGTAGTGAAGGACGCCGAGGTAGAGCAGCGAGCGGGCGTAATGGTCCGGCGGCGGCGCCGTGGCCAGCGCCTGGAGTCGGACGCGCTCGTCGGGATCGTCCTTGAATGCCTGCGGATTGCGAAGCGCGAGTTGGGCCTCCTTCGCCTGCTTCACATGCAGACCGAGGACGGTCTGATACTGCGCCGCCGCCTCGGCGCGTTCGCCATCAAGGTGATGGACGCGGGCCAGCAGATAGCAGGCGTGGGTGCCGAAGATCGGATCGCTGAAAGGCGTCAGTTGGCCGAGCGACTTGCCGGCCGCGAGGTTATCCTTGAGCAGGACGCTGGCGAAGCCGTGATAGTACAGAGCCAGCCGGCGATATCGGCTCTTCACGAGGTCGGCGTCCGTGAGGAACGGGGCCACGCTGTCGCGTGCTTCCTTCGTTTTCTGTGTTCGCAGTTGCATCTCGGCCTGATCGCAGCGAGCGCGGGCGGCCCATTCCGCTTCCGTCGAAAGCTCCTTCGGCTGCGGATCGATCTTCTTGGCGCGGGCGGTGAAGACCTCGGCGGCGGCGGCGTAACTGCGCACAGCCTCATCGAAGCGGCGATTGGCTTCCTGGCGGCGCTGGTTCGCCTCGGCGGGTTTAGTTGCCGCAAGGGCCAGTTCGCGAACGCCAAGGCCGCGCTGACAGTGGCCGAGGTAGTAGAAGACATACGGGTGATCGGTGAAGTTCTTGTCCCCGGAGAGCGGCTGCAGAAGCTGGATGGCCTCGGTGAAGTTCTTGTCCGGCCCTTCGAGCAGGCACAGGGCCAGGCCGTAGCGAGCGGAGTTGGCGTCCTTGTGGCCGCCGAACTTCTGGACGAACTCGCGGAACTTGGCCGTGGCGAAGGGATAGTTCCGTTCGTTGTAGGCTCGCCGGGCGCCGTTGAGGAGCAAATCGGCCTGCTGATCCGGCGTCATCTGCGCCATGGCGGAGGACGCCAGCGCCAGAACGAGCATGGTGAAAAGGGATCGCCCGAGGGAGAGCATATCGGAAACTCCGGGAGGTGGGATCTTGCAGGAAGCCTCTTGTCCGTCGTTGGTCGGGGCAACTCCATCGCCCGATCAACCTATCGACGTCCGGGTGCCTCGCTTCATTCAGCAGCAAGCGAGACGATACCGGAACCAGCATTCCGAGTGAAGGACGTCGAGCCAGAGGGGGCAGGAGGCTCGCCGATCCTTCGGGGCATCACGGGGGGGTGATGCCCTGGGGTGACTCTCATTGTGGAGGGAGTGTTCCCGCGCGTCAAATAAAAATCACGGTTCGGTCATCGAAGTTACACGCAAAGCGAACGAGACGAACGACAATATCATCGATTCGTAGAATGCGGACAGGCGCTTTGCACGATCTGGGAGAACCTCGATGGCCAAGAAGCGAAGCTCGGGCAGCCGTTCGCGCCGCCCCGTGGAACCGCAGGTAGTCGGTCCTCTGCCGCTGGTGAAGACGCGACTTTCGCGGTTGGCGAGCCGGGGTGAGACCTGGCAAGCCGACTTTCGCCGCCCGGCGCAAGACTTTCCAGCTCTGGAGGACGTCGCGGACCCGTGGTTCATCCTGGTCGCCAGCGAGACGACCCGGCTGGTTCACCTGTGCCAGATCCAGGATCATCCCCCGACGGTGGACGAACTGTGGGACCTGATGGTCCAGGCGATGCAGGAATCGATGTCGGAGGAGCCGCAACGGCCTGCCATCCTGCGCGTGCGCGAGGACCCGGTCTGGGAGCAATTGCGGCCCCACTTGCAAGAGGTCCACGTCAAACTCGAGACGGCGATGCCGATGACGCTCGTCGATTCGGTCCTGGCCGAGATGATGGAGCATTTGACGGCCCAGCCGGAACCGGAGGCGACTCCGCTGCTGGAGGTGCCGGGCATCGGTGTGCCGGAGGCGGGCAGTTACCACGAGGCCGCCGCGTTCTTCTACAACCAGGCGCCGTGGGCCGCGTTCGAGGAGGAAGGCGCGATCGAGGTGCGCTGTCCGGAGCTGGGCGGTGGGCCGTGGTTCGCGGTCATCATGGGACAGGGCGGCATGACCTATGGCCTGGCCCTCTACGACGATCTCGACTGGCTGCGGCACATTTGGTCGGAGGACATTTCGGAGACAGAGCAGATCGAGGGGACGGTGGCGACGGCGCTGACGTATGGCCCCAAGGATGCGATGTTGAAAGATGACCTGGCGGCGATGAAGCAGCACGGCTGGAAGCCGGCCAACTCGCGTGCCTATCCCGAGGCGTATCATACCGAGCGCGGCCTGGTGAT
>JBBSDR010000610.1:0-5183 GCA_038240465.1 Gemmatales bacterium | reverse complement strand
GCGCCCCCGCCCCCTTCTGGGGTTTGTCGGGGCGCGCCTCCCCGCTTCCCCAAAGCCGCCAGCTGTGGGGGGGCCGCCCCCCCCCGATGGGTGCCCACTTCGGCTACAATGAAGGGTCGCCTTGAGATCAGTGCGCCATCTGATGCGCTTCGGTCCCCAGATCGCCAAGGATCGAGGCGGCCCGGTTGGCATCCTCGACGTTGTCGAAGGAAACGTAGCCGACGAATTTGTTCTCGATGACGGCCATGCTCAGGGCTTGCATGTTCAGGCCCGCGATGGCCCATTGTTGCGTCAGACGATGAGCCAGGCCGGCGGCATCGTCGCCTTCGACGCGAAGGACGACGGGCTGCTGGGTTTCGACCAGGCCGGCGGAGCGAGCGGCGCGGACCTGGACGGGTCCGGAAATCGGTGCGACGTAGAGGATGCCGGTCCCCGGTTTGTCTATCTGGCGGCGGGTGTAGATGTACTCGAGGTGCGTCCCCACCTTGGCCAGCATGGCGAGCTTGGTCGCGACTCCGCCCGCCTGATCGACGACTTCTCCCGACCAGACATGAATGCGGTCCAGTTTGAAACTCATGGCTCGACTCCCAGAACCTGCGTGAAGGGATGATGTCGGGGAGATTATATACCGTTGCGTTGGCGAAGGCAGCGCACGGATTCGGTGACAGGCGCGGCTTCCTTTTTCTTGCCGCTTGCGGCTGAGCGTGCTGGCGGAATACCATTGCGATCGGGACCGCGGGATAGGACAATAGAAAGTGGCCAGGGAGCGAAAGTGTTCCCATGCCCGGGAGGTTGATACGACGATGAAACAAGGACTGCTGACCATTGCCGTTCTGCTCGGCGCCTGCATGGCGGCGCGAGCGGACTACATCATCATCATCGCGAACATCAGTCAGGCCAAGGAACCCGCCGCCGGTGCCGGAGGCGGCGTCGGCGCAGCCGGACAGTTCGCGAACTTCGGCATGATGGGAGGTCGGCCTCCCAATGCGGGTATGGCGGGCGCGGGCGGTTTCCCGCCTAACGCTGGCGCAGCGGGAGCGGGTGGCTTCCCGCCGAATGCGGGTATGGCCGGCGCGGGTGGTTTCCCACCGAATGCAGGCGCAGCGGGCGCAGGTGGCTTCCCGCCGAATGCGGGTATGGCCGGCATGATGGGCGGGTTTCAGCAAGGGGCCGAGAACATGGGCTTCGGCGGAGGCTTTGCCGGTGCCGGTGGCACGACTCCCAAGGGACCGCCTCCCATGCGTGCCATGGTCGTGATCGAGACGACCGACCCGGTCCCCGCAAGAGTCTCCATGCTCCTGCAAAAGCCGATCGTGTATGCGAAGCACAAGTGGGGCGAGTCGTGGATCTGGGGACTCGATGTCGAACTGGAGCAGCTCCGCAATGGCAAACGCGTGCTGGCCGCCGTCTCCACGCGCTTTGAGTACGAGAAAAAGCAGCTGACCGCCAAGGGTGCCAAGGCCACGCCCGAGGGCTTGCTCAACCTGGCCGAATGGGCGCTGACGCACGGCCTGATTCCCGAGTTCGAGAAGACCATGCAGGAACTGGCCCTCCTCGACAAGAGCAACCCCGCCGCCGACGCCTTCACCAAGGTCAAGGCCGCTCTCGATGCCAAGATCCCGAGCAGTATCGCGGCCAATCGCTGGAAGGATAAGACCTTCCGCAGGTTCCAGCTCTCGACGAACGATTACTATGCGCTGCTGCACAAGTCGCGCGATGATGCGTCGGATGTGATCTCGCGGCTCAAACACCTCAAGGAAAACTTCGTCGCCTTCTACTACTGGCACGCCCTCAAGGGCAAGGTGCTGCCGATGCCGAAGGACAAGCTCGTCTGTGTCCTGGCGCCGGCGGGCGACAGGGGCGACAGCGGCGACTCGTTCGCGAAACAGAACGAGTTGTTCGACTCGGTCCCGATCACGGCCGACAGCTTTTACTCGCCGCGCTACAACCTCGTTGTTTTCTCGACGAAACGCGACGATCGTCCTTACAAGGGACTCGTCAAGGCCGCCGATAGTCTCTGGACGGATTTCAGCCGCGACGACGTTCTCAAGAAGGGGGCGCGCGTCCCCGACAAAGCGAAGGGCAAGGTGAACGTCGGCCATCTTTACCAGGCCCAGACGTACTCCCTGCTCCTGCGGGCCATGGAGGAGGACACCGAGCAGGCGTCCGTATCGCACAGCGGCACCCGGCAAATCCTCGTCGGCGCGGGCCTGATGCCGCACAGCGTCGATCTGCCGCAGTGGATTCAGTCGGGCATCGGCAGTTTCATGCAGACGCCCTACGGTTCGCCGTGGCGCGGCTACGGCGCTCCGCACTGGTCCTATCTGCTGAGCTTCCGCGAACTGAAGAAGGACAAGAAACTGCCCCCGGCCGATCAACTGCTGCGAAGTGTCATTGCCGACACATATTTCAAGGAGGGCAAGAAGAAGGACCCCTCGGTCAAGGCCCGCGCGACGGCCTGGGCGCTGACATACTTCCTGGCCCAGAAGAAGCTCGACTACCTGCAATCCTACTTCAAGCAGTTGTCGCGCTTGCCGCGCGACATCGACCTGGACGGCGACGCGCTGCTGGACTGCTTCGCCCGCGCTTTTGATTGCATGGATGGCAGCAACAAGCGCGACGATCGGAAGCTGTCCGACCTGGCCGAGGCCTGGATGAATTTCATGGAGGAAGAGGTCAAACTCGATAACGAGGCCCAGGACATCCTGGCGGCCATCCACAAGCTGCAGAACGAGTTGGCCGAGGAAATGAAGGAGAATGATAAACCGCAACCGGCCCCCGCTCCGGCTCCGGGTGGTTTCCCCGGCGGCGGCTTCACGCCGCGTCCGGGCGGTTGAGGTTGGTGGAGTAATATCCCTCTTTCTTGCCGCTTGCGGCTTAGCGGACCGCCAAGCCGCAAGCGGCAAGAAGTTACGCGAGCGGCGGGGTTTCTCCCCGCCGCGTTCGTTTTCGCCCTCATCAGGCGATGACGTGACGTATGGGTTCGCCGCCGTGGGTGATGGACATCGGCCGGCCGGCGCGATCGGGAACCGTCGTCTCGGGATCGATGCCGAGCAACTGATAGACGGTCGCGCACAGGTCACCAGGCGAGACCGGATGCGCGGCTGGATAGCCGCCGCTCTTGTCGCTGGCTCCGTGGACGTATCCTTGCTTGACTCCGCCGCCGGCCAGCAGGCAGAAGCCGCACTGCGGCCAGTGATCGCGGCCGGCCTTGGCGTTGACGCGCGGCGACCGGCCCATGTCGCCCGTGACCAAGATCAGCGTCGTCTCGAGCAAGCCGCGCTGATCCAACTCGTCGATCAGGGCGGCGAGGGCGCGATCGAGGAAGGGCAGCAAGTAGTCCTTGAGCATGCGGAAATTGTTCTCATGGGTGTCCCAGTGGCCGGCCCCCTTCGATTCGGTGTGGACCGTGATGAAGGTGACTCCCGCCTCGACGAGCCGGCGGGCGAGCAGGACGCTGCTGCCGAGAACGTCCCGGCCATAGCGATCGCGGACCGCCGGCGGTTCCTTGGCGAGATCGAACGCTCGCCGGGCCGACGCTGACAGCAGCAGATCGAACGCCTGCTGCTGGCGCTTTTCGAGCAGGCCGGCCGCGCGCGAACCTTCGAGCCGCCCTGCCTGGCGGTCGAGTTGTTGCAGCAGCGAACGGCGGCGGTCGAGAGCGTCGAGCGTGATCTCGGGCGCGACCGCCGGCAGCCGCGGTTCTCCCATTGCGATCAGGGTGGGATCGTAAAAATCCTTGTTCGGGTCGTGGACGCGCGGCAACTTCGCCTCGCAGGTGCTGAACAGCGGATCGTACTGATTGCCGAGGAAGCCGCCGTACGGACCGGCGCGGCGCAGCCCCTGCGTGTAGCCGGGAAGGGCCGGCAGACAGACGTAACCTGGCAGATCGGCGCGCCGGCCGACGCCGAGATACTGGCAGACGGAACCCATGCTCGGATGGTTGCTCGGTTTGGCGAAATAGTCTTCGCGATCGTTGCCGCCGGTGTAGCCGGTCATCACGGCATAAGGATTGTGACTGTTGTAGCCGTGCGAGACGCTGCGAATAAGACTGGTCCGGTGCATCAACTTAGCGGTGTGCGGCAAATGCTCGCTGACGAGCAGGCCGGGCAGCGACGTGCGGATCGTCTGAAATTCGCCGCGAATCTCGCGCGGCGCTGCCGGCTTGGGATCGAAGGTGTCCAGATGACTGGGACCGCCAAAGAGATCGAGAAGGATGACGGACTTGGCGCGTCCCTGGCCCGGACGCTGCTCGGTAGCGTGAAGGAATTGCGGCAGCGTCAGGCCGGCGCCCAGCGAGAGTGCGCCGACGGTGAGCAATTCGCGGCGGGTAAGGCCATCGCAGGCAGTGGATGGAACGCCGAGGATGCGGAGCATGGAGAGGACCTCTGCGCGGAGGGATTCAACCAGCGCATCCTACCGTGGCGCGTCTTCAGCGCCAAGGAACGGTTACAAAAAAACGAGTTGCCGCTTGCGGCTTAGCGGATTGCCCGCTAAGCCGCAAGCGGCGAATGGAAGCGGCACTTTTCTTGCTCGCCGGTGTTTTTTCTGGAATGGTTCTTCTATCTGCGGCGTCGAAGGTGTTGTAGACTAACACTACTCTCAACCCGCCGTTTCGACCCGCCCGCGATTTATCCACTGGAGCCGACATCATGCAACGGAGAGCCTATCTGGCTGTGGGCCTGGCGCTGGCCTTGCTTGGCGCTGTTCAATCACCCGTTCTCGCCAACGTCCCCGCCGCCCTGACTCCCGCTCAGATCGAGCAGGCCCGGAGTTGGATTCGCCAGCTCGGCGACCGCTCCTACAAGACGCGCGAACGGGCCACCCAGAAGCTCCTCGACCTGGGCAAGGCGGCCATTCCGGTACTCGAACAGGCCAGCAAGGACGGCGACGTGGAGATCCGCCGCCGCAGCGCTCGCCTGCTTGAAGTGGCCCTGCGTACCGATACCGAGGTTGCCCTGGCCGCCTACATGGAACGCCAGGACGACACGAAACTGCTCAAGCTGCCCTCGTTCGACCGCTTCGGCAAGATGATCGGCAAGGACGCCGCCGCCAAGCGGATGTTCGTCGAGATGTACTGCACCGAAGGCATCATGCTGGCCGAACTGGACCGCAGCCCGACGAACTTCAACGTCAAGTTCACGGCCCACGTCCAGAAGTTGCAGCAAAACCTGTACACGCCG
>JBBSDR010000609.1:0-5183 GCA_038240465.1 Gemmatales bacterium | reverse complement strand
AGCGTGAGCGACGGTTTTCTATCCGTCGCTCACGGTTCCGGCTCCGACGGAGGGTGAACTCAAAACTCCCCCGTCCCGCGCTTCGACCACCAGGGCAATTGCGAGCCGCCATCGATCGACAGCGTGGTGCCGGTGATGTACGACGAGTCGGGATCGACCAGGAAGACGACGCCGCGGGCGATCTCCTCCGGCTGGCACAGACGCCCCAGCGGCAGACCGGCGCTGGCCGTCTTCAGCATCTCCTCGGTGAAGAACTTGCGCTCGCCCGGCGTGTCGGTCCAGCCGGGATGGATGATGTTGACGCGCACCTTGTGACCGACCAACTCCAGGGCCGCCGTCCGGGCCATCTGCTCGATGGCGGCCTTCGCCATGTTGTAGGCCATGCACGCCGGCATCGCGACATGGGCGTGCGGCGAGCCGATGACGACGACGTTGCCCCCCGTCCCCTGACGGACCATGTGGGCAGTCGCGGCCCGCAGCGCATAAAAGGCTCCCCACATGCTGACGTCGATGGTGCGGCGAAAGCCAGCCATGTCGGCGCGCAGGAAGTAATCGCGATCACTGTAGACGGCGCTGGTGACGAGAATGTCGAGCCGGCCCAGTTCCACGACGACGCGAGCCGTCATCGCCTCGACGGCGGCCTGGTCGGAGACGTCCACGGGACAGAGCAGGGCGCGCCGGCCCAGCGCCTCGATCTGCTTCACGGTTGCCGTGGCCGATTCGGAAAAAGTCAGGTCGTTGAGGGCGACGTCGGCGCCGTTCTGAGCGAGCGCAAGGGCCGAGGCCCGGCCGATGCCGCCCGACGCACCTGTCACCAGCGCCACCTGACCGCGTAACTTGTCCTGCATGGGTCCTCCTTTACCAGCCCCGAGCACAAGCTACCAGCCTCGAGCGCAAGTGAGGGGTGCTTCTTGTGCAAACCCCTCGCTTGCGCTCGGGGCTGGTCATTCACCGCTACGAGAGTCATTGTCGTGACACCGACGAAGCCCGTCCACGCCGCCTACATTCACATTCCGTTTTGCGCCCACCACTGCGGTTACTGCGACTTCGCCATCGCCACTGGGCAGGACCACCTTATCGAACTGTACCTGGACGCTCTCTCCATCGAACTGAGCCGCCTCGGCGATCCGCGGCCGATGCGCTCGCTCTTCCTTGGCGGCGGCACTCCCACTTATTTGAACCGCTCGCAGTTGCAGCGCATGCTCGGCGACGTCATCCGCTGGCTTCCCCCCGAGAGCGGCCATGAGTTCAGCATCGAGGCCAACCCCGACACGCTCGACGCCGACAAGGTGAGCGTCCTTGCCGATCATGGCGTCAACCGCGTCAGTCTCGGCGTCCAGTCGTTTGCGCCGCATCTGCTCGGCGTCCTCGAACGGACACATCGCCCTGCCGAGGTGCCGCGCGCCATCGAGGCGATTCGCACGCGCATTCCGCAGCTATCGCTCGATTTGATCTTCGGCGTCCCCGGCCAAACGCTCGACGAGTGGCAGCAGGACCTCGACCAGGCGCTATCGTTTGCCCCCGATCACGTCTCGACCTACGGTCTGACTTACGAGAAGGGAACGCCGCTGTGGAAGAGACAGCAGCACGGCCAGGTCGTCGCGTTGGGGGAGGATCAGGAACTGGCCATGTATGCGCGGGCCATCGACGTGCTGGAGGAGGCAGGCTTCGAGCAGTACGAGATTTCGAGCTTCGCCCGCGCCGGTCGTCGCTGCCGGCACAACCAGGTTTACTGGGCGAACGAATCGTATCACGGCTTCGGCATGGGCGCGGCTCGTTACGTTGACGGCAAACGCGAGGTCAACAGCCGCGATCTGCGCGGCTACATCAAGCACATTCTCGATGGCGAACCGGCGACATTTCAGAGCGAGGAACTTCCGCCGGACGAGTACGCGCTGGAGACGATGAGCCTGAACCTGCGCCGCAGAGAGGGCATCGTCCGGACGGAGTTCCACGACAAGACCGGCTTCACGCTCGATGCGCTGGCGGGCAAACGGATTGCGCGGCTGGTCGAGCAGGGCTTGCTGGCGGACGACGGCGAGCGAATCAACTTGACCAGACAGGGCCGCTACGTCGCCGATGCGGTTATCGAGCAACTGCTGCGCTCGGTCGATTAGGGAATGGCAGAGCTATGCCAATCCGCGCTGGCAGCGCTGAGCGAAAGCGTTCTCAATGTTCTCACCATCCACCGGGAGCATTGAGAACGGGTTTTTCATCTTGGCAATGCAAGAAAGGTTGCGACCGAGGTGCAAGAGCGTTCATTTGCGATTCCTGGTGTTCGACCCACAACAGCAAAAGGTGATACGATGGATCAACTAGAGCGTTATCGGGCGATCGTTCGCCGTCTGATCGAGGAGTATGCCAGCTACAAACCAGCGTATGGCAACATCCGGACAGAAGCGGTCGTGGATCGCGAACACGATCACTACGAGGTGATGCAGGTAGGCTGGAACGGCGAACGCCGCGTCCACGGCTCGATCGTCCACATCGACATTCGGGACGGCAAAGTGTGGATCGAGTACAACGGCACCGATGCCCACCTGGGCGAAGAGTTGGTCGCGGCCGGCATCCCCCGCCACGACATCGTGCTGGGCTTTCATCCCGAGGAACTGCGGTCGCTGGCAGGCTTCGGCGCAGGCTGATACCGAAAGGGCCGAACCAGATGCCGCAGCCGGCTGGCCACGCGAATGACGGTATCTCAGACTTCAACGTCAAGCCTTCGCGTGAACCGGCGGCAAAATGGAGACGTTCGACCTTGGAAGAGGCGGAGGCATCATGGGATTTTTTGATTTCTTCAAACGACAACCGAACACCCCGCCCGACCTGCGCGAGGCCCTCATCCAGGCTGCCGAACGGGAGGATTGGCAAACCCTCACGGCTCTCTGCCAGCAGAATCAGCAAGAGATCCGGGAGTCGTTCCCGCTTTGGCGACAGGTTCCGGAACCAATCCGTAATGATCCCAGCGCACGGAACCGGTATTGCCAGGGACTGGTGACTGTTGCTCAATGGTTCGAGCAAGCCGGCGACCGAAGTCTGATTGCGTCGTTCCTCGGCAACGAGGCGGACAACCCGATCGTGGTTTGGGAACAAGACCTGGCAGCGGCACAATCACTGATTGACAACGGACAGCCGGGTGAAGCCATTGAGTTGCTGCGGTCGGCTCTGGCAAAAACAGCAGAGTTGCGCGGGAGTGGTGTGGATCATTACCTTCCTCGAACATACGGCATGCTGGGGGTCGCTCACTTCCACGCTGGTGACAGGGCCAGGGCGGTCGAATGGACCCAGAAAGCCAAGGCCTTGTGCGAGGAATTGGGGGATGAGGAAGGGGTTGCTGTCTATGCAGGCACCTTGCAGCATGTGAAGGAGGGCGGGACAGTCATCTTCCGCGCCGCCGACGGTCGAACCCTCACCCTGGAAGAACTGCGCCATGTGTCCGGCACGTTCCGCTACGAGATCGTCGGCGGCACGAACGTGCCGGCCGAGGCCAACTCGTTGCACAAAAAGGCACGGGAGGCGGGTGGGGCGGGCGACTACACGAAGGCTCTTGCTGACCTGAAGCGGGCAGCGGAGCTTGCTCCCCATTGGCCGTACCCTGTCTACGACCTGGCCTTCACGCATCTGTTGATGAAGGACTACCAGAACGCGAGAGCGTACTACCGGAAGACGGTCGATTTGGCTCCGCGCGGGTTCTTCGCCGCAATCACGGCTCTCGACACCCTCGAGCGAGAACAGAAGGGCGACCTTCCCGTGGGGACCTACCTGGCGTACCTGTCCCTGGAATGGATGGACAATCCTGGACAAAAGGCCGAAGCGGCGCGGCAATTAGTCGAGAGGGTTCCAGCCTTCGCGCCGGCCTGGAAGGAACTGGCAATGCTCTCGGACGAGGACGCTGAGAAGCTCGCAGCCATCGAGAAGGGGCTGGCAGCGAACCCCGATTCCGAGACGAAGGGAATTCTGCAGATCAACATGGCACTGATTCAGGACAGGGAAGGGGATCATAACAGAGCGGTTCGGTTGTTGAGTGAACTCGCCCTCGACCCCGCATCGACCTACGCAACGGAACACCTGGCGAAAGTCACCCTGGCAACGATTGCTGAGAAGTGAGCGAGGTCGTACCGAAGCTAAATGGTCTCGATTATCAACAGGTCGAACTGCGGAAGTCCGTAAATGTTTCTGAGCCGTGGCGTTCGGGTCAAACGATCGGTCGAGGGCGTCTTGCCATGAGTGAATCCCAGCCATCCAGAGTGTTTCTATTTGACAACAGCGATCCCGAGATGCAACGAGCCTACGAGAGCGCTCGTGCGAGCTATCGCTATTTCTGGCGAGAGATCGCCTGGGAACGACGGCGGATCGTCCCAGCCCTCGACCTGGCCTGCGTCAAGGCGCCCTTCTCAGACGGCGAGCAGGAGCGCACCACGAACACCCCCGACGTGGAACACATGTGGCTGTCCGAGGTTGATTTCGATGGCCGATTCGTGACCGGCGTCCTGCTGAACGCTCCGAACTGGCTGAAAACCGTCAAGGAAGGGGACTCGGCTCGCATCCCGCTCGGCGAGATCAGCGACTGGATGTACGCCATCAGCGGGGAAGTGTTCGGTGCCTATACGGTCAACCTCTTGCGATCCCGAATGGGGCGACGGGAGCGGCAGGAGCATGACGCCGCCTGGGGCCTGAACTTCGGTGACCCAACGCGCATCCGCGTTGCCCCCGAACCAACTGGGGGAGGCGGGTTACTGAAGAGGTGGTTTGGCAAACGACAGACCGATATTCAGGAACACCCGATGAGCGAGGCGATGGCTTCGTCTCTGAAGGACCAGTTGACGAAGGATCCGTCCCTTGTGTCCGCGAAAGATGACAGGGGATGGACGTTCCTGCACTCGGAAGCGTTGGCGGGTTCCGCTGCCACCGTGAAAGTCCTGCTGGAGGCCGGCGCCGACCGAGACGCGCTGACGGATCACGGAATGACGCCGTTGCAACTTGCCAACGCACTCGGTTGGGATAAAGTCGCCGCGCTCCTCGCACGCCGGTAGAGGCGAACCCCGAGCTGGCCTCGAAAATCTACGATCGAAACGGCGGAATTCGTGCTATTATCGCCGCACTACTTACGACTTCCACCTGGATGCTTGCATGGGACGATCGATCGCGGGTGGAAAGAGGCGGAAGGGAAGGGCGGTTGGAGTGGT
>JBBSDR010000608.1:0-5192 GCA_038240465.1 Gemmatales bacterium | reverse complement strand
GGAGAAACGCCCCCACAACGCGCCGAGCAAGGAAGATGAGAAGGCCGGCGTCAAGAAGATCGCGCACGACACCGGCGACACGGCCTGGATGCTCATCAGCACGGCCCTGGTCATGCTGATGGTTCCCGGTCTCGCCCTCTTTTACGGCGGCCTGGCACGGCGCAAGAACCTCCTCGGCACCATGATGCAGAGCATGGTCGCCCTCGGCGTTATCGGGGTTCTCTGGGTCATCGTCGGTTATGCTCTGGCATTCGGCCAATCGCAGAACGGCCTGATCGGCTGGAGTCCCGAGTTGCTCGGCCTAACGGGCGTCAATCCGGGACACACGTTCACGACGGTCAACAAAATCCCTCTCTTTTTGCATGTCCTCTATCAAGGCATGTTCGCCATCATCACGCCGGCCCTGATTTCGGGCGCCCTGGCCGAGCGCATCCGCTTCGGTCCCTACTGCATCTTCATCGCCGCCTGGAGCCTCGTTGTTTACTGCCCGCTCGCTCACTGGGTCTGGGCGGTCGATCTCGACGGCAACGCGGCCGGCTGGCTCGGCAAGTTGGGCGCTCTCGACTTCGCGGGGGGGACCGTCGTGCATGTCGCGGCCGGCATCTCGTCGCTGGCGGCTATCCTGCTGTTGAGAAAGCGCATCGGCTATCCCGAACACAGCATGCATCCCAACAGCGTCGCCC
Organism: Gemmatales bacterium; assembly: GCA_038240465.1. Classification (GTDB taxonomy): domain Bacteria; phylum Planctomycetota; class Planctomycetia; order Gemmatales; family Gemmataceae; genus JBBRIK01. The sequence goes on along the minus strand of JBBSDR010000608.1, from coordinate 4,509 downwards.
TGGCCCTGCTGGGAGCGGGGTTGCTGTGGTTCGGCTGGTTCGGCTTCAATGGCGGCAGCGCTCTCGGCAGCGGCGGACTGGCGGTGCTGGCTCTGTCGGTCACGCAGGTCGCGGCGGCCTCGGCGGCGCTGGCGTGGATGCTGATCGAGTGGTGGCATCGCGGCAAGCCGACGGCCCTCGGCTTCGCGACAGGACTTGTTGCCGGACTGGTCGGCATCACGCCGGCTTCGGGTTTCGTGTCGCCGATGTCGGCCATCATCATCGGCGCGGCGACAGCCGGCGTCTGCTACGTCGTCGTCTCGCTCAAAGGGAAGCTCAAGTACGACGACTCGCTGGACGCCTTTGGCGTTCACGGCGTCGGCGGCATGGTGGGCGCCTTGCTGACCGGCGTGTTCGCCTCGGCCGTGATGTTCAACCCGGACGGCACCCCGGATGGTGGCCCGCCGGCGCTGCCCGCCATTACTCTTATGGGTGGGACCGCTCCGCGCGTGCTGGTGCAGCTTGTTGCAGTGGTGGCCGCCGCCGTCTTCGCTTTTGTGCTGACGGCCGTGCTGATCAAGGTCATCGACGTGCTTGCCGGCGGCTTCTGTCTGGAGCCGGGGCAGGAGAGTGACGGACTCGACAAGGCCGTTCACGGTGAGGTTGGCTTTGATCTCGGAGTGATGCTGGAGGCGCCGGTCGAGGCATCGACGCAGGAGCCGCGTGCCGCCCTGGCGCCGCCTGTCGGCCAGAAGCGATTCACCATCGTCGTCGAGGGCGGCAGCAATGGCGATCTGATGCACACCTGGTCGGGCCTGTGCCAGGCCGGCTCTCTGCCGCCCAGCGACGAGTTCCGGGCCGTCTATCCGTTCCTGACCACCGTGCAGGGCAATCGCTTTCGCTTCCGGGGCGGCGATCCCGACGTCGTCAGTGCAAACCTGCAGAAGCTGTTCGAGAAGCGGATGAGCATCCCCATCCGCGTCCGCATCGAGAAATGATGAGGATGAGGAGAAATTCTTGCCGCTTGCGGCCTGGCGGCTTACCCGCCAGCCGCAAGCGGCTCACCAGAGCTATTGCGTCAAGTTGAGTTGGACGTGATTGCCGGTCTGGGTGACAGACAGGGAATACCGGCGTCCGCCCATCGGCAACCCCGCTGTCACCGGAAGGTGCGTGTCCTGCCAGACCGTCCTGTTCCCACTGTCTTGCAGCTGAATGCGAATCTGTCGCTTCGCATCCTGCCATCCCGCCGGAAGCGCTGGCAGTTCCAGCGACGCCATTCCCGGCAGTGTCAGCGGCGCCATCACCGGGAGGGCCAACCGCGTGACCGGCTTTCTCTTCTCCTCGCGCAGGACGATGGGCAGGTTCATCGACGGCCACTCCTTCGCGGAGTTGCGCAGGAGGTCGCCGCTCAGGTGGACTGACTTGCCGTCCGCGGCGCGTGTAATCTGCAGGTTGCGGACCGGCCCGGGCTTGAACGTCGCGGGGTCGATCGGCATCGTCGCCCGCCCCTGCATCCAGGGACCGGCCTCGCGCGCACTGACGATTTGCACGTCTGCCACTGCCCAGCCAGGCGTCGGGTGCACGACGAGATCAAAGTGATAGACATTCCCACTCACTCCCGGAGGGAAGGAAGCGCCGAAGTACGCATGCCGTTCGTTGTGTTCGACGAACGTGGCCTGATCGGTGACATAGAGGGTAGCAGTCAGGGCGCCGGCGGGGGCGGGCTTGACACTGATGTTGACGACCTTCTCCTCGTGCTGCAGGCCGTTGAAGGCCGCCAGTTTGATGGCGTAATTGCCGGGGCGAGAGAAGGCGACCAGGCGCTCCTGGTGGGCAGGAGAACTCTGCCCGATCTCGAGCGGCCGGCCCTCGTCCAGGTCCCAGACGGCTTGCTGCACGTTCTTCATGTCGCTGGTGACCCGGAATGTGGCCGGCGCCTGGACGTTGCCATTTAACGGGACGGCGTCGAGGCTGAGGATGCGCGGCGCCTCAACGGCGCCGGCGGCCTCGAGTTGCAGCGCGACCGTTCGCTCGTTTGTCTCGTTCGCCAGGTTGTGGACTGATAACTTGGCCGAGTAGCTGCCCGGCTTCGTGTAAGTATGCGTCACGTCCTGATCGGCCACCACGGGCACCAGGGAAGAGCCGTCGCCGAAGTCCCACCAGCCGGACAGGTTCGCCACTCCGGTCGTGAGGTTGTGGAACGTCACGGCCAGCCCATCGGGCCGGGCCTCGAAATTCGCCAGGGGGGTCGGCGGTTTGATCAGCCTGTCGATCACCGGCGTCAAACACACCAGCGCCGCCCCGGATAACAGGCCGGCGACCGCGCCGAGGACCGCTTTCAGCACGCCCTTGCCCTTGCCACCTTCGCTCATACCTCGCCTCCTTCAGACCGGACCGGGATCGACTCGGCAGCAGCGTACAGCAGCCGGTCCATTGGGTCGAGAGCGGTTTTTGCGCCAGAGCGACTTTAACGACTGGAGCGATCCTGCCGAATCTGCCGATGCTAGAGGCAGCGGCATTGTCGTGCCTGCTCCACGTTCGGCCGGGGAGGTCCTCCGTCATGCGATGCCAAGCCTCGTTGTTCAAGAAGTGGACCGTCGCAGCCTTGCTCTCCGCCGTGGGATGCACCTCCCATTTTCCGCACCTTGCCTCCCGGCCTGTTGCCCGGCGGAAATCGTCCGAGGAAGTTGCCGCCGTCGAGAGGAGCAGGAAGTCGAGCCAGAAGACGAGCAAGGATGCCGAGATTGTTCGAGTGTCCCACGACGAAGAAGGCCCATCCCTTGGCCTGGAAGAGCCGAAGGGTCCTCTGTTGGAGGCCCTGCCGCCGGGGGAAACGCCAAAACTCAAGAAGGTCCCCGAGTGTCCCATCATCAACACGCGAACTGATACCACAGGGAAGAAGTCTGAAGTCGAGTTCAAAGAAGGGATTGTCATCGCGGCTTACGCGGAGCAGTTGCCGATGCCGGCGCAGGTGAAGCCGGGCGCCAGTGTCCCCATGCTCGAGAGGCCAACGGAGGAACTGGCTCTGCCGGCGCCCGAGTTGACGCTCGAGGAAGCCATCCAATTGACGCTGGGGGCCAATCCGGACCTGCAATCGGCGGCCGAACGCACTCACTATGCCGGCGAGGTATTGGCCCGCGCTCGCGCCGACTTCTTCCCCGTCCTCGCCTTCAACGAGAACTACCAGATTTCCGACAACCCCCTGCGCAAGTTCTCTTACCTGCTCAGCCAGGGCATCAGCGATCCCGCGACGCTATTTAACCCCTCTGACGTCGTCGATAACTTCCAGTCGCAGTTGCGTTTCCAGCAGGAGATCTACAGCGGCGGTCTGCGCGTGGCTCGTTCGCGCTCGGCCGAGGCGGACCGCGATGCCGCCCATCACTCGCTGGCCGCTCTCCAGAACCGTATCGTCTTCCAGGTGGCCGAGTCCTACTATCGCCTGTTCCAGGCCCGCGAACTGGTCAAGGTGCGCAAGGAGTCGGTCAAGCAGGTCGAGGAACAGTTGAAGGCCGTCAAGGCTCGCTTCAAGGCCGAGTCGGCCGTCCGCTCCGACGTGCTGCGTGTCGAGGTGCGGCTGGCTTCGGTCAACGAGGCGCTCATCTCGGCGAAGAACCAGCTCTCTCTCGCCTGGGCGCTGCTGGAAAACGTCACGGGAGTGCCTCTGGCCGGCCGCATGCTGCCGGAGCGGTTGCCGCCGGCCCCCTGGAAGGGCCATCTCGAGGAACTGCTGGCCAGCGTCCAGCCCGAGGTGATTACCGAGGGCTGTTCGCCCCTGGCCGGCGCTCTCGCGGAGGCCATCTCGCGCCGCCCCGAGATCAGCGAGTCCAACAGCCGGCGCGAGGCCGCGGAGCAGCGGGTCATCGCCGCCGAGGCCGGCAAGAAGGCCACACTTGGCTTCGTCGGCGACTACGACGTCTACAGCGGCGACTTCCGCTCCAAGCAAACCGATGGCAACTTCACCATCGGTCTGAGTCTCAGCGTCAACCTGTTCGATGGCGGCCGAACGAAGTCGATGGTCCGTCAGGCGGAGGCCGCGGTCCGCGAGGTGGATGCCCAGCAGCGCCGCGTCCGACTCGACATCACGCTCGACGTCCGCCGGGCTTATCTGCAGCTGAAGGACGCCAGCGAACGGCTCAAGGTCGCGGAGGCGACGGTCAACAACGCGGAGGAGATCCTCAAGCAGGTGCGATCGCGCTACGACAACCAAACGGCGCCGCTGACAGACCTTCAGGACGCCGAGGTTGGTCTGACGGATGCCCGGGTGCGGACGACCAACGCTGCCGCCGAGGTCGAGGTCGCCCGGGCCGCGCTGGAACGTGCTATTGGCCGGCTCAACGATGTGCTGGGAAGTCCTCCTGAGGGACATCCCATCATGCACGGTGCGGTCTCCCGCTCCCCGCACGGCGCCAGGCCAGTTGAGACACACCCGGCCAAGGTGATTGACTATGCCGTCCCGACAGACGAGATGCCCGTCGCGGAGAAGATCGAGTGATCGACGGCGGAATAACGTCTTGCCGCTTGCGGCTTAGC
>JBBSDR010000607.1:0-5195 GCA_038240465.1 Gemmatales bacterium | reverse complement strand
GGAGCGATGAGCAAAGTAGCGGTGATAGCCGACCGTCGTGATTTGCCCGCGAATGGCCAGGAATACCGGGAGCAAGAGCCAGTTCAGCAAGGTCGTGTCAACGAACAGAGAGGCCAGCGCCCCGACGTGAATCAGAACGAGGAACCAGGTCCCCAGAATCGCATGAGAGACGATCCACAGAAGCGATCGGTCCGGGCGGGGGGTGAAGGGGTGCCGGAATGCTCCGGCCGCATGGGCAGCAGGACGGTCCGCAAGGACAACCCTGGTATTCTGTTCCTGCATGGCTCCTGCTTCCTTTTCGCGGGGCGTCTGCGACTGAAGGCGATCTCTCCGGATACCTACCAGCAAAAATCGAGCCGAAGTGTGCCGCAACAGGCTGCCGCGGGGGACCGTCGAGCGGTCCGCCTTGCCGAGACGGGCCGCGTCCTGAAGCCGAGGAAGGCAAGCCAGTCACGTTGAAAGGGGAATTCGAGGCCGCCGACCGGAAGCCTGGTCCTTGATCGGTGTACAGAACAAGGCATTGAAGCGGCATTGAACCCGAGCGGCTCTACCTTAAATCCCTGGCTTTGTCCAGATAGGTCGGTCGCGCCAGCCTCAACTTGCGGTCCCACTGCCTTGTCCCGCAAGAATTCCAGCATCGGCGTCGGGTCCATGCAGGCCAGCCGAGTGTTCATACGAGTCCCTCGGGATGCTCCTGGTCTTCCCTTCGCTACATCCTACCTTCCGAGATGCCGCTTCGCAATCCGACGTCAGTGGAAACGCGCACCTATTCGGCCCGTGGGAGAAAATCTTCTATGACGAGTTTGACGGCCATCGCCTCTAGCCCGTCTGGTCAAGATCATCGGCGAGTGAGACGTTCTTGTACAACGAAGGACCATCGGTTAGATTCAAGACATCTGGAGAGGTCATCGTCCTTGCGGAGGTTACCATGTCCCTGGTCATTGCTGACGCATCCGTAATCCTTCAACTCGGAGAGGCTCGCGAACCCTTGGAACTGCGTTCTCCGGACGGACGCCTCCTCGGCCACTTCATCCCCTCGCTCGATGTCGCGGCCGATCCCGCTCTGGCGCCTCGCATCAGCGAAGAGGAATTGCGACGCCGGGAACGAGCAGGCGGCGGACGCCCCCTGGCCAACATCTTCGCCGATCTGGAAAAGAAGGCATGAACTGGGACGTTATCTGGCTACCGGATTCGGAGCAAGAACTGGCCGACGCCTGGCTCAAGGCTGTGGACCGTAACGCCATTACACGCGCCGCCCACCTAATCGATGTGCAGTTCCAGACTGATCCCGAGAACGCCGGTTCCCCCTCGACCAATGGACGGCGCAACCTTGTTGCGGGCGAGAGGCATCGCGATTCAATTCCCACTGATCGGCGGCGGTGGCGGCTCCGACAGACGCAGGATGTAGACCGGACCCGTCACCAGCGACACCGCCAGATAGCGCCCATCCGGCGAGAACGCATAATTGTAAATCACCTCATCGAACGCCCACTGCTTGAGCGTCGTCTCCTTGTCCATATCGACCAGATGCAGGTTGCCCAGTACCACGCGGCGCTGGTCCGGCGAGAAGACGGACGGATGCCCCAGGCTGGTCAAGCCCTTCAGCGGACGCGCCTCCTTGAGGGCCTCACGCGAGACATTCCACACCGTCGGCGCATCGCTCCACAGGGTGCAGACCGCCCGGCCATCGGGCAGGAACGACACCGGACCCATCGGCACACCCATGTCCTTTCGCTCCTGCATGCCCTGGCCGCGGCGGATATCGAACATGCGAAAGGCGATGTCCTGGTAGACATATTTGCCGTCCTTCATCAGCGGTTTGCCCTTCTCGATGACGTAATAACCCGTGCCGGCCAGCCCGTAACGAGCGTCCGGCGACAGGGCCAGGCCGTTCAGGTAGCGATCCGCCGTCGTGATCTTCGCCACTTCCTTTGCCGTGGATGTCGTCCAGCCGAAGATCAGCATGCCGCCGGTCGCGAACAGGCTCTGCCCATTTGGCGTGAACACCAGACTGCCGACGGGCGAAGTCGGTGCGCTGTAGTTGCGGATCAGGGAGCGTTTGGCGATGTCCCACAACTTCACCGTCGCGCTGGAGCCGGAGATCGCCAGCGACTTGCTGTCCGGTGTGAACGCCAGGCTCGATAGCTGAAACGGCTCGCTCTTGTAGAGGTCCAGAGTCGGCGGAAATTGCGCCGTCTGAGCCGGGGCGGCCTTGCTCACACTCCACACGCGGGACGTGCGGTCGGCGCTCACCGTCCCCAGCAGTTGAGCGTCCGGCGCGAACACGACCGGCGACGCACCCATCCAGTGGCCGCGCAGCGGAAAGCGCTCGACGCCCTTGAGGCCTCCCATGCCCCACAGGCGCACCGTCCAGTCGCTGCTTCCCGTCGCGAGTGTCCGACCGTCCGGCGAGTAGGCGAAACCGGCGACGGCGGCGAAGTGTCCCTCGACGACCGCCGTCGGTTTCGGTAGCGGCACGGTCTTTCCCCAGACGCGGACGATGTTGTCGCTGTGGCTGGTCGTCAGCACGTTCGTCGTCGGCGCGTAATTGAGGGCGGTGATGGCGGAGGGCGTTTTGAAGCTGGTCCCCTTGGCGAACTTCGTTCCCAGCGTGACGCGAACGACGGTGCCGTCATCGCAGCCGGCGACGATCTGGCCGGAACGATAGACCATGCACGAGACGGCGCCCGTGTGGACCTGGAGCGATCCCAGTTCGTTGATCTTGTCGCCGCCGGCGAAGCTCCACCAGCGGAAGGAGCCATCGTGCGCCGCCGCGGCAAGCGTGTGGCTGTCGGGCGAATAGTGGACCGAGCGCACGGCGGACTTGTGGCCGGATAGCTGCGTCTTTACCTTCGCCTTGCTGCCATCGAGATCAAAAACGTGGACGAGTCCATCGTAGACACCGGCCGCGAGCAGCTTGCCGTCGGTGCTGATGTCAACGCTGTAAACGGTGCTGGTGCCGACGGCGAAGGTGCCGGTCAATTTCGGCTGCACTTCGGCAAGGTCCCAGGTGTGGACGACGCCGCTGGCGGTGCCGGCCGCGAGGGTTTTGCTGTCGCGCGACAGGGCCAGGCAGGTGGGATAGCCCTGAGTGGCGAGGCGGGCGTGCTGGCGCAGAGTGGCCGAGTCCCACAGGCGGATATACCCCTGAGTGCCGCCGCTGATGACTCGTTTGCCGTCGCGCGTCCAGGCGACGCAGGTGACGGCTGCTCCCTGCCGGCCGCGATGTTCGCCGAGGACAGCGACAAGCTCTTTCGGCTGCCAGTCGAAGACGTCCAGAGGCAGGATCGTCTTGGGATCGAGCCTGTCGAGCGGCGAGGGTAGTTGGCCCAGGACGGCCGCTGCCTGCGGCGAGGCGGGAGTGCCAACCTTGGCGCGGACGAAGGCGGCGATTTCGAGGCGCAGCTGCTCGCGATCGAGTCCGGCCTTGCCGGCCAGTTCACGAAAGCGTTCGACGGCGGGATCGAGCTTGTCGGCCGCCGTGGCCGCGGTCGCCAGCAAGACCGACAGCACAAGGGCGGCGGAACGCATCGCAGGCATGAGGACACTCCGAGGCAGGACAGCGGAAGGATGGCTGCAGATGATTCTAAACTCCCGCGATCGTCGCCGCTACCTTGCCGTCGTTCCGTTTGCTCAGTTTCTTGGAACTGCTGGCACTCCAGGGGTGTCACAAGGTAGAATGGGAAGCGGGAACCGGCAAGAGCCGGAGAGGTAACGAGAACAGGAGAGGACACATGAAGACGATCGGTAGCTTACTGGCCCTGGTGTTGCTAGCGGTGCCGGCGTGGGCGGATCGGACGCCGTCGGTGCGCTCGCAGGGCCAGCGCGACAACGGTACACGGACGGATATCTTCGTGCCGTACCTGACCACGGGCAGCAATGCGTTTGGCGCTTACCAGGTCGCGCCGCGGGTCTACTCGGCGCCGACGGCCGACGATCTGAGGAACCCGGGAGCGCGGCCGGCGTTCAACCTGCCCTTTTACGGCGCGCGGATGGGATATGGCGACATCCTCAACGGCTACATTCCGAAGCCGACCCTGCTGCCCTCGCAGGCAAAGTGAAGAATGAAGAATGAAGAATGAAGAATTATCACCACGGAATACACGAAAGAGACGAAAAAAAGAAGAAGACAGAACAAGGTAGGAATCAGAGGAGCCAACAAGACTCTCGTTCTTATTCTCTTATTCTCTTCTTCTTTTTTTCGTCTCTTTCGTGTATTCCGTGGTGATAATTCTTCTGCTTTTCTCTCACCACAGCATGTATCCCCCATCGATGACGAGAAGCGCGCCGGTCATGTAGCGCGAGGCATCGCTGGCGAGGTAGACTGCCAGTGGACCCAGTTCGTCCGGTTCGCCGAGACGTCCCATCGGAATCAACGACTCGACCTCCTTCTGAAACTCCGGCCGTTCGCGAAACCAGCGGCGATTCGCGTCCGTCATGAAACCGCCCGGCGCGATGGCGTTGACCGTCACGGAGGACGATGCCCAGTCGGCCGCCAGTGCCTTCGTGAAGCCGACGACGGCTGCCTTCGCCGTCTCGTAGTGCCGGCCGTGAATGTTGCGCGTGGCGATCTGGCCGCAGATCGAGGCGATGTTGATCACCCGTCCCCAGCCGCGCTTGCGCATCTCACTGCCGAGCCGCTTGGTGCAGACAAAGACCGATGTGAGGTTCAGATCGATCAGCCGTCGCCAGGTCTCCAGCGGCATGTCCTCCGTCGGAATGTTCTCGCGTCTGCCGCCGACGTTGTTGATCAGGATGTCAATCGGCGCGTGGTCCTTCAGCAGCACGTCGCACAGCCGTTCTGCGTCCTCACCGGTCGTCAGGTCGGCCGTCACGGTTTCGATGCGGCGTCCGAGCGGCTGCAGTTCGGCGCGCGCCTTGTCGAGACTTTCGGCGTCGCGGCCGGCGAGGACGAGGTCGGCGCCCGCCTCGGCCAGCGACTGGGCCATCGCCCGTCCCAGACCGCGACTGCCGCCGGTAATCAGCGCCCGCTTGCCATTGAGGCGAAAGCTGTCGAGAACATTCATGGGTAGTTCCTTGGAGAGAGTAAAGCTGAGGCGAGCCGGGAGCGGGAGCGACCGGAGGTCTCTGAGGCGACCGGAGTTCTCCGGTCGCTTACGCTCCCGGCTCGCCATTTCATACCCCCGATCATCGTAATGAAGGTCTTCGTCTGCGAATACTGCTGCTGCCAGCCG
>JBBSDR010000606.1:0-5201 GCA_038240465.1 Gemmatales bacterium | reverse complement strand
TCCGCTCGAAGACTCGCGTCGCGGCTAACCAGGGCCTTGAGGAAGGCATCATGACATCGGAAGACTCGACGCGCGAGCAGCGCGTGAACGAAATCCTGGCCGCATACCTGGCCGCCGTGGACTCCGGCCAGGCACCCGATAGCCGGGAATGGCTCGCCCGGCATCCGGACCTCGCCGTGGAACTCCAGGCATTCTTCGCCGACCAGGACCACGTTGCGGGCTGGGAAGCACTGCGCCCAACCGATCCGTGTCCGGCGGTTCCTCCGCCCGATACCGAACACTTGTTTGGCGACTATGAACTCGTGGAGGAGATCGCCCGGGGCGGCATGGGCGTTGTCTATCGCGCCCGTCAGGTCAGCCTCAACCGGCCCGTCGCCGTCAAGATGATCCTCGCCGGACAGTTGGCCTCGCGCGAGGAAATGCAGCGCTTCGTCGCCGAGGCGGAGGCGGCCGCCCACCTCGATCATCCTAACATCGTCCCCATTTACGAGGTCGATCAGCACCAGGGCCAGCACTACTTCAGCATGAAGCTCATCGAAGGCGGTAGCCTGGCTCGACAGGTGCCGTCGCTGGTTGAAGACCCGCGCCGGGCCGTTCGCTTGCTGGCGACGGTGTCCCGCGCCGTCCATTACGCACACCGACGTGGCCTGCTGCACCGCGATTTGAAGCCGGCCAACATCCTGCTCGACGCCTCGGGCGAGCCACACGTCACGGATTTCGGTCTTGCCAAGCGTGTTGAGGGAGACAGCGGCCTGACGCGCACCGGAGCCATCGTCGGCACACCCAGCTACATGGCCCCCGAGCAGGCGCGAGCCGGCAAGGGGCTGACCACGGCCGTGGACGTCTACGCGCTGGGTGCCATCCATTATGAATTGCTAACGGGCCGGCCGCCGTTCCGGGGTGAGACGCCCCTTGACACGCTGCTGCAGGTGCTGGATCAGGAACCCCAGCGGCCGCGCACTCTCAATCCGTCCATCGACCGCGACCTGGAAGTCATTTGCCTGAAGTGCCTGAACAAGGACCCGGCGGGGCGCTACGACTCGGCCGCCGCGCTGGCCGACGACCTGGAACGCTGGCTGCGCGGTGAGCCAATCCTGGCCCGAGCCGCCGGGACGGGAGAACGGCTGGCCAAGTGGGTGAAGCGACGCCCAGCGGTCGCGACTCTCCTCGCCGTCGTCATGCTGGTGGCGATGGCCGGCGTCGCCGCTTTCCTCTGGCAGTACGACGACGCAGTGCATCAAAAGGAACTGGCCGAGGAACAAGCCGGGATTGCGAAAGCACAGACCACCGTCGCCACGACAAAAACGCAGCAGGCCCTGGAAGCGCTCGCCAGGGTCAAGGACGCCGAGGCCGAAACCCAGCGCCAGTTGAACGCCACCCGCCGGATGCTGTCCGCCTCGCAGCTCCACGTCGTGGCCGGCGTCTGGAACCACGATGCGGTGCTGGCGCGGAAGCTCCTGGAGGACGACCGCGCCTTCCCGCCACACCTGCGCGACTTCGCCTGGGGACACTACTATCGCCTTTGCCAGCGCGAGCGACAGGCCCTGCGAGGCCACACCAAGCAAGTGACCGCCGTGGCAGTCTCAGCCGACGGTACCCTGGTTGCCTCCGCGGGGGGAAACGAACTGAAGTTATGGGACGTGGCTTCGGGGAAGGAGCAGGCCACCCTCAAGGGACAGGCCGGCTTCTTCACCTGTCTGGCGTTGACGCCGGACGGCAAGTTGCTCGCTTCCGGCAGCCAGGTCGTTCTCCCCAGAGGAGAGGCACCGGGATCATGGGAGGTCAAGCTCTGGGACACGGCCGGCAAGATGGAACGCCTGACCCTGCGGCAAGCGGGCGGGCGATTGCTCTCGCTGGCGCTCACCCCGGACGGCTCGACGCTGATCACAGGCGACCTTGCCCAGGTGATACTATGGGACGTGGCCAGCGGCAAGGAGCGGGCTACCCTGGCCGGCGCGGCTGGAGTGGCGGCGCTGACCGCCGATGGCAAGACCTTGGCCGCCGGAGGACCAGGAGGAGTCAAGCTGTGGGACGTGGCCACGGCCGCTGAACGAACTCCGCTCGAGAAACAGCCGCGCCGCCTCTCGCTGGCGGTCATCGCCGCAGACGGGAAAACGCTAATCGCCGACGACGGCACCATGACCAAACAAGGAATCCGCAACCTCGGCGGCATGACCGTCTGGGACCCCGTCACGGGCAAGGAGCGTTCCCTCTTCCTCGAACACCGTCTCCTCTTTATGAACTCGGCGGCGGTCGGCTGCCTGGCCCTTTCGCCGGACGGCCGCCTGCTGGCCTCGGGCGGGGCGGATGAACTGGTCAAACTCTGGGACATCAACACGGGCCGGCTACTCACTACCCTGAAAGGGCATGGCCGATTCGTCGCCTCCCTGGCATTCACGGCGGACGGCAAGACGCTAGTTTCCGGCGGCCACGACGGTGCGGTGCGGCTCTGGCATGTGGCCATCGGCGAGGAATACAAGATCATCCACGGCCCGAGAAGTTCCGTGGATTCGCCCACCCTCAGCGGAGACGGCCGGACGCTGGCCTGGCTGGAGCCTGCTCGCAAGCCTCGATTCTGGGACGTGGCCGCGGACCGGGACATTCCGGTTCCGGCATGGCTGCCCGATCACCTTCAGTTCCTCACCTTCCTGGACGACGGCAAGACTCTGGCCTCAGGCGATGACAACGACGAAGACGGCGCAGTCACCGTGCGTTCCTGGGACATTGCCACCGGCCGGGCGTACGGCGTCTGTCGAGGGGCCGGCGGCACCCAGGCCTTCTCGGCGGACGGCAGCACGCTGGCCGTCGCCCGTCAAGCGGAGGTCATCGTCTGGGACGGCCGGACGGGACAGGTGCGGGCAAACTACCGCTACAGGGCAGGCCAGATCAACGCGGTCGCGCTGACGGCCGATGGCCACACTCTCGCCGCCGGCGGCCACGGTGGAATGGTACAGCGGTGGGACCTGGCGACGGGCAAGGAGCTGCCGTCGCTGGCCGGCAACAAGCAGGAGGTCCTATCCCTGGCGTTCACGGCCGACGGCAAGTTCCTTGCTTCCGGCACTGGGGCGTCTCACGATTCCAGCGCGGCCGGAGAGATTACCGTATGGGACATCGTTAGCGGGAAGGAACAGGTCGCATTGCGCGGCCACACGGCGGCGCTCTCCTGTCTTGCCTTCACGCCGGACGGGAAAACGCTGACCTCGGGAAGTGAGGACCATACCGTCAAGTTGTGGGACGTCGTCAGCGGCCAGGAGCGAGCGACCCTCAAGGGACACTCATGGGTAATGACCTTGAAGTTCACCGCGGATGGCCAGACGCTCGCCTCGGTCGGCCGAGACCGCGGCGTGCGTTTGTGGAAGCGAGCGCCGCCAGTAGAGTAGATTTCCACATAGGCGTAACCGGTGTTCCGCTCTTCAGCCTGAAAGGCTGGAACATGCCAGCCCAGGGCAACGCCCTGGATCCAGGAGGGCAAGGACGACCAAGCGCTGAAAGGGCGCAACAGACCGCCTCCGCGCGTGGCATGTTGCGCCCTTTCAGGGTTGCCCCTCTCGCTCGTCGTCCCTTCCCAGGGTGATGCCCTGGGCTGGCATGTTTTGTCCCTTCAGGGCAGGAAAGCGCCCGCCCCGTTTCGCCCTTTCCACGTTGTTTAGCCGCGAGCCTCTGGCGAGCGCGCCGGTTTCGAGGAGGTGCATGATGACAGCATGGCGTATGAGTATTGTTCTGGCCTGTCTCGTATCGGGTCACTGTCTCGCGGACGAACCGCAGCCGCTGAAAATCCTGGACGACCTGAACGGCCGCACCTTGCCGGTCCTGTCGATTGCGTTCAGCCGGGACGGCAAGGCCCTGGCCTCGGGAAGCTGGAACGGGGAGGTAACCGTCTGGAACTTCCCTGCCATGAAAGATCGGATCACCCTGCGCGGCCACACCGAAGCCATCTCTTGCATGGCTTTCAGTCCGGACGGCACGGTCCTGGCTTCGGGAACCACGAGGTATTTCAACCGTTCGGCCGCTCATGCGGTTGAGGTCAAGTTGTGGAACCTCACCACAGGCAAGGAGCTGGCTGCCTGGCCGGCGGGCGGCCCCCATGGAGTCTCTGTCAACGGTTTGGCGTTCAGCCCGGACCGCAAGAGCCTGGTTTCCTCGGGCGGGGATGGCACGGTCAGGCGCTGGGACGTGGAGACGGGAAAGGAACTCGCGACCCTGGTGAAAATGACGACTTCCCCCCAGTGCGTCGCCTTCAGCCCCGACGGCAAGCTTCTGGCCTGGGGAGGTACTGCCTGGGGAGGCTATGACTGTCCGGTAAGGAGCCGGGCAATAATTAATTGAACACACTTGGATAGCTTGGCCTGCGTTTTTGGCCCTAGAATACGCTTGGAATGTTCAAGTAATTATTGCCCGGCTCCAAAGCGTGTGGGACGTGGCTGCGGGCAAGGTGCGGGCAACCTACAAGAACAGCGTCCTGTCCCTTGCGTTCAGCCCCGACGGCAAGCTTCTGGCCACGGGGGCCGGCTACGGCACCGTCCAGATATGGAATCTGGCCGATTTAAGGTGATCGAAGGTCCCCAATGCGGGGGGCCTTCTCCGACGTCCCTGGCAACCTCGGGTCCAGAACCCGTTGTTCCAAGCGAGTTGGACGCCATCCGATCGGACGACAACGGCATTGGTCACGGGACCCTAAAGCTTCTGTGTACGCGAAGGCACCGGGCCGTAGAAGCGGTCCAGTGCCTGCTCATGACTGAGGATCCCGAGTCCCCGGCACTTCCCGAAGCTCAACGATCCACGTCGCGGCTGGCCATACGCACCTCGCGGACGTGTTTGTGACAGCGGACGCAGCTCAATGTCATGTCCACATAGGCCAGCGCGATGCCGTCGGTATTCTTGGCCTTTGCCTGTTGGATCATCGTCTCCGCGGCGCGGCGGAAAGCGTTACTGTTGGTCTCGTACTGTGGCGTCTTGAGTACGCGAAATTCGACGGCCTTGCTCACCTCGATGAGCTCGTCGGCATGCTTGGCGACCAGGTCGTAGTCGTTGATCGCCAGGCCTTCGAGGACCTTCTGGGCGTTCTCCAGCTTTTTCGTCATGAGCTTCTTGGTCGCATTCTTGTCTTCGCCGTGGCTGCTGATGACCGGAAGAGTCAGCAGCAGGAGGGCAAACGTCACGATGAAAGCAGCATTCTTCATTTTCGATTCTCCGAAAGAGAG
>JBBSDR010000605.1:0-5218 GCA_038240465.1 Gemmatales bacterium | reverse complement strand
TCGCTTCAACGCCAACGGCACTCTCGACACTTCATTTGCGCCCGGACAGGCGACATTCGGCCCGGCGGGGACCATCACCACAGCCGTTGGCCCATCCAGCGACATCGCTCTCGCCCTGGCAGTGCAACCCAACGGCAAACTCGTCGTCGCCGGACACTCGCTGCTCGATGAGGTCAACCTCAACCAGAGCAAAGTCGTGCTGGCGCGCTACTTCGCCGACGGCACCACCGACACCACCTTCGGCTTCGATGGCCGGCTGACGACCGCCGGCTTCAGCGATGCCCGGGCCATCGACTTCGGCGACAATGGCACACTCGTCGTCGCCGGCGATTTCAAGACGACCGGAGTCTCGAATGTCGCCGTCGCGCGCTACGAAGGCGACATCCGGCCCATCGCCCAGTCCAATTCGTTTACCATCGCCAGCGACGGCTTCGGCGAGCCGATCAACATCGTCCCGCTCGACAACGATTTTGATCCCGATCAGTTCGACAAACTGAAGATCGTCTCCCTGCGCGTTCCGGAGTCCGGCAAGAATGTCACGGTTGTTCCCAATACGCCGGTCGTGCTGCCGGAGGGGACTCTCTCGACGAATGGCACCGTCATCACCTTCACACCGCGGGCCGGCTATTCCGGGACGTTCCATTTCTTCTACACCGAGAGCGATGGCTGGCTGACGACCGAGGCATCCATCGACGTCAACGTGTCGCTCGGCTCACAGTTGCCCGCCGGCAGCCGCGATCCGGGTTTCGGCGCGGCGGACAAACGTGTCGTCACCCAACTCGGCTTCAGTCCGACGACAGGGGCCGCAGCCGCGAAGCTGAGCAACGGCAACACCGTCGTCGCCGGCACGGTCACGACGGCCCTGGCTGACGGCAGCCTGCGAACCGACGTCGGCCTGGCGATTTACGACACGAGGGGCCAGCTTGTTGCCAGCCGCGTCATGGACCTTGGCCTCGGCGGATCGGTCAACCTCAACGAGACCGTGAAGGCCGTCGTCATTCAGCAAGTTGGCGTTGAGGATCGCATTGTCGTCGTTGGCAGCGTCGATCGGGACACGAACTTCGCGGATGCCGTCACCGCGAACGATTTCTTCGCGGCTGGCTTCCTGGACAATGGCACACTCGATCCCACCTTCGGCGTCAATGGCGTGCAGACCGTGAACCTCGGCGGCGACGATCAGGCGTTTGCCGCTCTCGTCGAGCCCGGCACCGGCAAGATCATCATCGGTGGCATCACCGATGTCGCCGGCACCGAAGGGGGCCAGGACTTCGCCCTCGCGCGTCTGAACGCGGACGGGTCGCGCGACATGAGTTTCGGCACCACCGGCCGGACACTGACGGGTTTTCGCGGCGTCGATTCGCTGCGGGCGCTGGCCCTGCAAGGGACGAAGATCATCGCCGTCGGCGCGGCCGATTTACTGTCTTCGGATCCGGTGAACGGCCGCGACATCGCCATTGCGCGCTACAACGCTGATGGCACACTCGACCTGGGCTTCGGCACCAACGGCAAGGTCATCCAGAACTTCACGAAGCGCGACGACGCGCTGGCTGTCGCCATCGATCCCGTGAGTCAGGACATCCTCGTCGGCGGTTTCATCTCTCAGGCCAGTACCAGTTCAACCAGCCGCGACATGGCCATCGTTCGCTTCACTCAGGATGGCGCGCTCGAGACCGGGTGGGGGACAGGCGGCATCACGACGGTCGATTTCGCCGGCAAGCGCGACGAGGTGCGCGGCCTCGTCATCCAGAACGGCAAGATCTTCGCCGCCGGTATCGCCAGCGTCGATAATCCGCACAGCATCACGCCCGTGGAGAACGGCGATTTCGGCCTGGCTGTCCTCGATCTGGCGACGGGAGCTGTCCTGACGAAGACGTCGAGCGATTTTGTCGGCCGGCAAGATGAGGCGCTTGCCCTCATCTCGAATGGCACCGGCGTCATCGCTGTCGGCAACGCCTTCGACAAGGAGATTGCTTCGGGGATAGGGCTGGTCGCCTACAACGCCGATGGCACAGTCAACACCGGCTTCGGCGGCAAGGTCCCCGGCTTCGGCGAAGTCTTTCGCGCTCCCGGACAGGTGGCGTTGCCCTCTTTTGCCAGCGCCGTCGCCGTCCAGAGTGACGGCAAGATCGTCGCGGCAGGCGTCGCTTCTCAGGCCGACAAGGATTTCGCGCTCGTCCGCTACAACCCGGACGGCTCGATCGATTCGAGTTATGGCAACGCCGGCACGGTCCTGCTCAACGTCTTTGGCGGCGACGATCAGGTCAACGATCTGCTGATGCTGTCCGGCGACGGCTTACTCGCGGCCGGCACCGCGACACGCAATGGCCACAAGGTCTTCGCCATTGCCAAACTGATGAGCAATGGCACGCTCGACAGCAGTTTCGGCAGCGGCGGCATCGCCTTCGCCGACTTTGGCAGCGATGCCGAGGGACTGTCCCTGGCCCGCGACTCCGGCGGCAACCTCGTCCTGGCCGGGTTTACGACCCAGAATGGCCGGCACGTCCTCGCCCTGGCTCGCTTCGACGCCAACGGCCATCTCGCCGGACTGGACGGCGACGGGCAGACGACGCTCGATCTTGGCGTCAACGCCGAGGCTCGCAGTGTCGTCCTGCATGCAAGTGGCAAGATCACGGTCGCGGGCGTGGCCGGCGCTGATGTGCTGCTGGCGCAATTCAATGCCGACGGCACGCTCGACGCGAGTTTCAACAGCGCTGGCCCGGTGCAAGGCGTTGTTATCCAGGACGTGGGCGGTGGCGCGGACGGTGCCAATCGCGTCGCCATCGATCAACATGGCAACCTCGTCGTCGCCGGCTTCACGACCGACGAGAACGGCAACCTCGACTTCCTTGCTGCTCGCTTCCTCGCCAATGGGACTCTGGACACGTCGTTCGGCGAGGCGGGGACTGGCCTGGTAGTGCTGCGCTCCTTCGGCACCGGCAACGCTCAGGCGTATGGTCTGGCTCTGCAAACGGTCCAGGGCGAGCAGCGCATCGTCCTGACGGGCAGCGTGAACTTCTCCGGGCAGGATGCGTTCGGTCTCGCCCGGCTGACATCGACCGGCCTCCTCGACAAGACGTTCGGCACCAATGGGCTTGTGCGAACCTTCCTCAGCGCCGGTCCCGCGAAGGCCCTCGACGTGACCCTCGATGGCGACGGCAATCTCGTCGTGGCCGGCTCGGCCGTGACCACAGCGGGAGGGCCGACGCGCTTTGCCGTCTTCCGCTATCTCGGCAGCGCTACCGGCAACTTCACACCGCTGACCGTCGATGTCACGGCGACGACGGTTGCCGGCCAGCAGATCATCATCCCCGTTCTCCAGAACGATCAGGACGCCAACGGCGACACGCTGACCATCGATCCTTACTCGCTGCCGCAGTCGGTCGGTCTCAGCGAAGATGGCCGAAGCCTGATCTACAGTTCAAACGTGGTGGGGACCGAGTCGTTGACTATCATGGTGACGGCGGATGGCGAGATCTACGTTCCGCAGAAAGTAACGATCACCGTAGTCCCGGCGCCGAACATCACCTCGGCCCTGGGAGCGCAAGGAGTCGCCATTCAGGATGTGAAGTTCCTGACGATTGGCGGACCGAACGCCGATGGTGTCTACAACCGGCCCGTCAATGGAGTCGATCCAGGGCCGAACGGCTTCGTCCAGTTGACGACCGGCGACAGGAGCGTGGCCACCAACGGTACGCTCGCCGGCGTGGACAATGGCAACGCCCTCGGCGGCAATCGCACCGGAGCGTATGACGCCACGATCGTCCAGATCGACTTGAAGGTGACGGCGGCGAACGCCAACTTCCTGTCGCTCGACTTCGCTTTTCTGACGAACGAGTATCCTGGCTCGCCTGGCCGCAACGCCAACGATGCGTTTATCGCCGAACTGTACGACCTGTCAACCGCTCCGAGCGGCCCGAGCTGGTCGATTGACCCGGTCGATGGCACGGTCATCGATCCGGACAATTTCGCCTATGACACCCAGAGTCCGAACAACAGTTTGCCGGCCAGCATCCTCAGCGACTTCTTCAGCGATTCGCGCGTCGTCACCCTGACCAACACGCTCTACAACGCCGGCACGCCGTTCCTTCGCGCCGGTCAGGAAGTTCAGGCCGGCCATACTTATCGGCTGTTCCTGTCGGTGTTCGATGTCGGCGACAGTTCCGTTCGCGGCCAGATCGACTCGGCCGTGTTTCTGCACAACTTGCAGGCCCAGCATGTGGCAGCCGACCCTGGGACCCTCGAAGGTGCGACGCAGGGACCGGACGCCGGCGACGACTTCCTGGCGCTGCCGAATCCCCAACCGGCCGTTGCGGTCAACGTGCCGGTGCTGCTTAACGATCTCGCGTTCGATGGCGGGCCGCCCCACATTGTCGGCTTCACTCCGGCGGAAGGCGGCACCGTCCACATCACCGGGCCGGACACGCTGACCTACACGCCGAACAGCAACTTCGCCGGCAGCGACGCCTTCGCCTACACGGTCATGGACAGCCGTGGTCTGAGCAGCACGGCGACGGTGTCCGTGTATTCGCTGGTGAGTACGGTAACGAGCCAGGCGGCCTCGCCGACGGATGCGACACAAGCGCAATCGACGAACATCGTCTCGCAGGGCTCGTTCTTCAACAACGGCCTCGGCTCGCCGGCTTCGGTCTTCACGCTGGCGGATTATGTGCGCAACCCGACGGGCGTCGCCTTTCGCGGGAATGCGTTCTTCGACGTCTACGCCCCGGACAGCGGCGCGACCGATCGAGTCGATATCTATGTCAACGATCCGACCGGACAGGGCGAGTTGTTCTACTTCAACGGCCAGTCGTGGCAGCCGGTTCGCTCCAGCGGCAACAAGCCGCCGGAACGCATCAACGGCCAACTGCACTTCGTCCTCGACGCCTTCAGTTTTCCGCGTGTGACGTTCCTGCTCGGAACGGTGTTCGACATGCCGGTCGCGACGCCCAACACGCCGGCCACCGTCAGCACGGCCAGCGCCGGCCCTGGAGCGACGACGGAAACAGTGACTCTTCGCAGCGACGTGGGACTGTCCATCGGCCTGACGTCGAGCCAATCGACGGTGGTGCGCAGCGCCGAGTCGTCGGCGAGTTTGCGCCAGGGCCTGAACTCAGGCGACACTGGCACGGGCAGCGGCACCGGAACGGGGTCCGGCACGGCGGCATCCGGTTCCGCCGGCGACGGTCCCACGGAAGTCGATCTGCCCCTGGACGTGGTG